>LSCC01000095.1 GCA_001577215.1 Fidelibacterota bacterium TCS52 | reverse complement strand
TGGACTTATTCTCGTACACGCCCAATAAATTTCCCTGATAGACGAATTAGTTGGCTGGCAGGATTTCTAAAAAAATATAATAACGATTTACCAACAGAAAAAATATTTACAATATTATCGAAAAAAAATGATTGGTCAAATCAAATAGAAAAATTTTTAAATGTGCAGCCAAATAAATATTGGCAAAAGCATTACCGTTTTGGGAAAAATACCGACAAATCAATAAATACAAATTTTGGTAGAGGGCGCCGTGATGAAATTGCCTTGAACATTATTTTACCATTACTATTTGCATATAATCTAAAGAATATAAAAAACGATAATTTTAGAAAAAAAATATTGCATTATGTAAAAAATAGAAAATTATCAAATGAATATAATAAAATAAAAAAATTTTATAACAAGCATAATATTACCATAAAAAATAAAAAAAGAAAATCTTGGATAAATAGTCAAGGTGCTTTATATATAATCGAAAATTTTTGCTCACAGGATTTACAAGAATTATGTCCAGTTTGCAATCTGAATGTTAAAGATTAATTTGTATTATGAATCGCAAAATATGTACAAAAAAAGAAAATTATTTCCTGAGATCTTTATGAGTTTAGTGACATAAAAGGAGAAAAATGGAAATTGAAAATAAAATAATGACCAGAGAAAACGCAAAAGTTCAAATTAAAAAATGGCAAAATAAAGGTGAAAAGGTTGTATTTACAAATGGTTGTTTTGATATTCTCCATGCAGGACATATAAGATATTTATCCAAAGCGAAATCAATTGGTGACCATTTAGTCATTGGATTAAATACAGACAACTCTGTAAAAAAACTCAAGGGAACAAACCGTCCATTACAAAATGAACAAGACAGAGCATTGATATTAGCAGGATTGGAAGCAGTGGACCTGGTTGTATTATTTGGTGAAGATACTCCATTAGAGATCATCACATTTTTAAAACCGGATATTTTGGTAAAAGGAAGTGATTATAGTATTGACAATATCGTCGGAGCAAAAGAAATAGTTCAATGGGGTGGAAAAGTTGAAACGATAGAATTTGTAAATGGAAAATCAACGAGTTTGATAATAGAGAAATTGGAAAAAAATGAAACAAATTGATGAAAGAGACATAATGTTCTCTAGAATGATCCTAAAAAAAGGTAGTAAGGAATATGAAGAATATTATAAAAAACATCCTAAAAGAAAAAAGGTCGATGACAATTTAAGAAATAAATCCAATATATTTTCTAATCAAAAGGCGGAAAAATATAGTAAATTAAGCTCACCATTGGTGGATGCAGGTTTTCAATATTTAGCTGACATAAAGCATTTAGCAGAAGGTAAAACTACTTCTGAAAAAGTTGAAACGAATCCTAAAGAAATTACAGAACAATTAAAAATTTTCACAAAATATCTTGGAGCCGATCTATTTGGAATTACTAAGCTAAATAATAATCACTATTATTCTTACAGAGGCCGAGAAGGAAATTATGGAAAGAAGATTAGAAAAAAACATAAATATGCAATAGTTTTTCTCACTGAAATGAAAGAAGAAATGATCAGCAAAGCGCCGAATATTGAAATGACAATGGCTTCGGTTAAGGGTTATGTAAAGGCAGGAACAATTGGTATGTGGCTTGCATATTATTTGAGAAACATAGGATACGAAGCAAGGAATCATCTTGACGGAAATTATTTACTCGTTGCTCCATTAGTTGCAAGAGATGCCGGACTTGGTGAAATTGGACGGAATGCACTTCTGCTAACAAAAGAATTTGGACCTCGTGTCAGAATTGGAATTGTAACAACTAACTTAGAATTAATTTCTGATAAAAAAAGAGATTTCGGTTTTTTGAATCTTTGCAATGCTTGTAAAAAATGTGCTAAAGAATGTACCGCAGAATCTATATCATTTGACAATTTTTCAGCAAAAGAAAAAATAAGTATCGATCAGGCAAAATGCTATGAAAAATGGTCAGAACTTGGAACCGATTGTGGAATTTGTTTGGATGTCTGTCCTTTGTCCCATAACGTTCCAGCTTCTCTTTTAAATAAATTGCAACAGAGAAATCGGGAAGTGATTGGTGAAATATTAAAATATTAATAATGTGGTAGAGATATATTTATTATGAAAAAACAAATAATAATTTTAATTCTAATTTTTACAATGAATATATTTGGCACTAGTATTTATGATATTCAATATACAAATAATGCCGACGATGGAACCTATCCTTCTACTTATAACGGATCAACCGTAACTATAGGCGGGATTGTAACCGGTGTAAACTTATATAACAACAATACATTTTTTATTGAATCATCTTCCGGTGGAGCTTGGTCGGGAATTTATGTTTATGATAAAAATCGGTCTGTTTCTTTAGGTGACAGTTTGATAATCACGGGAGAAATTTACGAATATTGGGGGCTTACAGAAATTAAAAATATCACGAGTTTTCAAAAAGTTAGTTCCGGTAATCCTTTGCCTTCACCAATTCAAATCTCAACAAATGATGTAAATTCTGACGAAGCTTATGAAAGCGTTTTAATTACAGTAAAAGATTTGTTGGTTACTCAAAAAACAACTGGAGACGATTGGAAAGTAGATGACGGAACCGGCGAATGCACTATTTCTGATGGATTTTATAATATAGTTTACAATGAATATACTACACCAAAAAATGATTCACTTAAAAGTATTTCAGGAATAATTAATTATAGTTACGGTAATTATCTGCTTCATCCGCGTGATATAAATGATTTTAATACTTTGGTCAAAGATACTTTGAACGATTCATTGGAAATTTCAGATATGCCGATTGGAGATACGCTTACAATTATTCAAAAACCGTTACTGAATATCCCTTACATCGGAACTACAGAAGATACAATTGAAATTCTATGCAAAAAAGATGAACAGATAAATAATTGGTCAGCAAATATTCAGTTTGAGAATTATAATTTTTCATTACCAATTTTCAATGTACAACAATATGGAGATTTTTATAAATTATTTGCCACAATTCCCGAAATCGAATTTTATGAGTTGTTTGATCTGATCGTATCAACTGGAACCGAAAAAGATACAACAGAAAATGCTGTAAAAATTATTTCTGATTGGAAAACAGATTATTATTTTGTCCATATCACAGATTCACATTTGCCGACACATCTTTATTATTATCAAACAGGATCAGAAACTGATACTTCGGA
>LSCC01000094.1 GCA_001577215.1 Fidelibacterota bacterium TCS52 | reverse complement strand
TTTAGATGAAATAAAATTAGGAGTTAAAATGAAAATAAAAAAATTACTTGTATTGTTAATTTCTGTTATTATGATATTATTCGCAGACAATAATAATTCAAAAAAGATTTACAATATGACAAATTTTGAAATTGATTCATTGTTGAAAACAATAAGTCAAAACAATTTGACAGTTACGGAAAGAATAAATTTCTATTCGGAATTATTTTTAGGAATGCCATATAGCTGGACAGCTACCGGCGATGGTCCCTATGCCCTCCTTGAAACTTATCCTTTGGTTAATTTTGACAGCACAAATTGTATGGTTTATTCTGAGCATGTACTGGCGATGTCAATTTCAGACAGTTGGGATAATTTTTTTAATAATCTTCAGCAGATAAGATATAAAGATGGAATGATCGGAATGAGAACGCGGAATCATTATACGATCGGCGATTGGCTACCTGAAAACAGCTGGTTGCTCGATGATGTTTCCAAACAAGTCGGTGAAAAACATACAAAAAAAATGACAAGAACTATTTCACATAGACAATTTTTCAAAAATAAGGGAATTACAGATCTGCGATATATTAAACCTGATAGAAAAATTACAATTGATTATGTCCCTTTAAAATATTTGGATAAAGTAAAAGATAACGTCAAAAATGGTGACATAGTTGCACTTTTATTTGCCAATAAAGATGATATTTTTTCAGCACATATGTTAATGATTGTTGAGGAAAACGGTATAAAATACTTCAGAGAAGCATCGACAAGCACCTATTCTACATTTGAAACGACTTATGATAAATGGATAAATTCAAAATTCAATTCCAAAAAATATGCCGGAATGGCTTTTATGAGAATTAAACCGGAATTCGACAAGAAAAATGGTGTCGTCTTGCCTTGGGAAATTGAAAAAATTAAAAGAAAATAATATTTACTCGCCGCCATCCTAATAGAATAATTGTAAGTCGGGCAGGCAAAGTTCTGAGACACAAAAATTATTTAATTAAGAAAAGTTATAAGTAATAATTGTTATAAAATATAATTTTAAACATTCCTCAAAAAATAAAAATAATCAATAAATTGTTTTTTCGATATAAATCTATTAAATTTAATAGTTATGAGAAAATTAAAAGAAATACTATCATTTACTTTTAAAAATAATTTCATTCTGATTATTATTGGAATCATTATCAGTGCAATGATAGGAGCTGTTATCGTTATATTATTGGAACCGGGAACATTTAAATCGATATATAGTGCCGTTTGGTGGGCAGTTGTTACGATGACTACTGTTGGCTACGGAGATATTGTACCAAAAAACATTGTTACTCGAGTAGTATCTATCTTTGTGATATTTGCCGGTATTTCTTTTATTTCATTATTCACTGCAACAATATCTTCGATGTTCGTTGCAAGAAAAATAAGAGAGGGAAAAGGTTTGGAAAAAATAAATCAATTTAACCATCTAATAATTTGCGGATGGAATAATTCAACAGAGAATTTGATAGAATCAATATTAAATATTGGTAAAAACTACAATTTCTCTAAGATCACACTTATAAATGATCTCCCTGAAGATGAAATAAACAACATTATTTACAAATTCAAAGATGCAAAAATAAAATTTATACGAGGTGATTATACTAAAGAAATTGTTTTAAAAAGAAGTAATATTAAGGAAGCAAAAGCTGTTATGATCTTGCCTAATGAAACAACTCAGTTGACCGATTCTGACGAAAAAACACTATTTGCGACTTTGACAATTAAATCGATTTCAAGTAAAATTCCGGTAATTGTATTTTTGGAAAACAATGAAAATCGTATTCATCTAAAGAGAGCAAATGCAGATGAGATATTTGTAAAAAATGAATACAGCGGATTTATACTTGCTTCCTCTGTATTGATGCCCGGTGTTCCGCAGACAATTTCACAATTAACGAATACTACAATTGGTACAAATCTTGTCAGAAAAGATATTCCCAAAAACTATATTGATAAAACATTCAAAGAGCTTTCTGAATATTTTAGAAAAGAGGAAAAAGCAATATTAATTGGTGTATTCAATGAATCAGAACAGATAGCTTTTACAGAACTGCTTTCTTCTGACACAAGTCAGTTAGATGCATATATAGAAAAGAAATTAAAGTTGGCAGGACATTCGCTCGGTGAAAGAAATAAAATGGACATTAATCTGAATCCCGATGATGAATATGTAATCAAAGAAAAAGACATAGCTATTTTAATAAATAAAATGTAAATATTTTTAAAAAATGAGTGAAAAATGAATTATCTTGAAAATTTAAATAAGTATTCACTATTCAATAGTTTATCAAATGATCAAATTGAAAAATTTCATCCTTTAATTGAAATAGTGGAATTCAAATCGAATGAAATAATAATTCAAGAGGGAGAAATCGGTGATTTTATGTTTCTTCTTCTTAAAGGTGAGGTAGAAATTACAAAAATCATGACCCTATCACTTGACAAATCCGCTATTGACAGACGAGAAAAATCCTTTACTCGCCTTAGTGAAAAAGATAATCCCTTTATAGGCGAAATGAATTTAGTGCAAAAAAATAAAAAAAGATCTGCTACCGTAAAAGCAAGCAGTGACTGTCTTATAGGAAAAATATACAACAACGATCTAATAAAATTATTCAATAACAACCAGGAAATCGGTTATAAAGTAATGAACAATATAGCTAAAAAAATAGCTGAAAATCTAAGAATCACAAATAAAAATATTCTCAAATTAACAACGGCTTTAAGTTTAGTATTAGAAGAATAATCTTTATTCAATTCACAATCCATAAAATAAGAGAAAAATTAATTCCCAGAAAGTTTGGTAAAATATTATTTTGCTAAAATCATTTTATTAGTAAATATTTTACCATTACATTTCATCTGATAGATATAAACTCCTGATGTAACTTTTGTTCCGGTATCATCAGTTGCATTCCAATTGATTGTATGGTAACCGTTCAATATGCCTATAATCATGTTCCCAATTCTGAGCAAAAAGGACTCCTATAAAAATTAAAATAATTAGCAATTTGTAATTTCTCATAACTTTTCCTCCTCTTTTAAGTTTGTATTATTTCCCATGTAAAACATATACCCTATCATAATCGCCATCATCTTCACCAATTATAAACACCTGTTCGCCATCAGTCCATACCTTTTTATAAGTACAAAATGGATGCCCTGGACATATTTCCCCGGAAGTATACAATTGATCACCATCCCAATAATTTATTCTTCCATTATCTCCAACAACATACACATTATCAGAAGACGAACCTGATATATCACCAAAACCAGCTTCAAGATTCAACTCGAATTTCTCCCACTCTTTTTCTCCACGTTTTTTTCGATAAAATCCTCGTCCACAACTGTAGATATAATCTTCTGAAACATATATATCTCTAAATCCAAAAGGATAATGTTCTCTATTACTTTCAGGTTCCCGAAATTGATCCTCTATTTTCCATTCTTCTCCTGTCCATTTAAAAAAATATCCATTTAGTATTGCTCCCAGGGGTAATCCTCCCGATTCCCAATAATATCCAACTGCATATAAATCATCAGAACTTGTGCCTGAAAAACTCTTTAACCAAGCAGTATCAGGAAGGCAATAATTCTTCCATTCCTGACCATTGTAATGGTACAGTAGACCGAAATTTCCGAAAACTCCTCCAACCCAAATATTATCCTCTGAATCACCCCAAATATCAAGAAAATAACTGACTCTTTTTCCTTCATCACTAGCATAAAATATTTGTTTCCATTGTTTTCCATTATAAAATGCTACACCTCCTTGAAAATCAGCATATTCAGGCAGGTACCAACTTGTCTTTCCTGCACCATATATTTTATCGGAAATATTAATTACAGAAATAATATCACGAGTTCCGTATATCACACAAGTATCTCTCCACTCTTTACCATCATAATGCCAGTAAACATCATTATAGTGAGAATTTTCACCAAATATGTAGATATCATTTTCATTGATATATAAAAAATCTGTAGGTCTGAATGTGGTAACCCTTACATCTACATCCAGTGTATCAATAGTCCATTCATATTCTGTCGGATGAACTCTTTTGTCTTTTTCATTATTTTTTGTTGAATAATCACATTTAGATAAAAACAAAAAAAGTATTAAAATATAGACAATTGTTTTTCGCATAATATCTCCCTTAATTATTTTGCCATACTATTATATTACAATTTATATTTTATTAGTCAAACCATATTTATATATATACTCTAACATAAGATTAGGTGTACTAATAAAAATAACTTCAATTAAGTTTTTATTATTAAAATTATTGCACATTATTTTTGCTTCTTTAATTTTTAGATTATGTTGTCTTCAATAGTAACCTAATCTCATTAAATTATCTTTCTTATTATAGTTTAATTATTTATTTTTAATTAATAAAACATTTTCCCAAAAAAAATAAAAATAATCATTAAATTGTTTTTTCGATATAAATCTATTAAATTTAATAAATATGAAAAAATCCAAATCCATAAAAAAAGAGATAAATCAATATGAAATTACTGTCAAAAGTTTATGATCCACAAAAAGTAGAAGATAAATGGTATTCCCATTGGTTAGAAAAAAACTATTTCCATTCAGAACCAAATCCGGAAAAGAAACCATATACAATTATGATCCCGCCTCCAAATGTTACAGGAATGCTAACAATGGGACATATTCTCAATAATACACTACAAGATATTTTAGTTCGTAAAGCAAGAATGGAAGGATACGAAACTTTATGGCTTCCCGGAACTGATCACGCCGGAATTGCAACTCAAACTAAAGTTGAAAAAACATTAAAAGCAGATGGTAAATCTAAATACGATCTTGGTCGTGAAAAATTTATAAAACTTATCTGGAATTGGAAAGATAAATACGGCGGAATAATTATTAAACA
>LSCC01000093.1 GCA_001577215.1 Fidelibacterota bacterium TCS52 | reverse complement strand
CCCAAACCAATTATAGTTCCGAAAAGTGAACCAAATATTCCAATTAATACAGATTCGTAAATCATCTTTCTATAAACACCACCTTTATTTTCACCAATTGCGAGACGAAGACCAATTTCTCCATATCGTCTTAATCCGCCGATTAAACCAATATTCCATAAAACAATTGACATCGCAAAAATGAATACAAAAATAATAATACCAACAATGCTATCCATATATTCCAACATAGATTGTAAATCATTTTGTTCAGATAGAGTTAACATTTTTGGTGAAAATTCATCCTCAGGATTAGAGTACTTTTTATTAAATTCACCAGCTACTTTTTTTGCTAACTCGTTATTATATTTTCCTGATGGTAAATATCCTAAAATTTCACTCGTTGCATTTTCCATATTTAATGCTTTTTGCGCATCTTTAAAATCAATTATTATCGCTCCTTTATCCAGTGCCATAGTTCCAAAATGTACAGTACCAGAGATGACAAAATTTTGCATTGCCATACTTCCAAACATTGTTGAACCAAGAAATGTAGCATCATCACCAACTTTGACTTTTAGTTTTTCTGCCAGCTCATCACTTATTAAAATTTCACTTGATTTAGTTGGAATCTTTCCGCTTCTTATCGCCTCGCGAATGTTCATTCTTTCAATATCAGAACCGTTATCGGTAAGCAAATTAATTCCCCAACCGATAACCGGACCTTGTGATTTTGTTATTCCATTTTCATCCGGGATATCAATAAGTCCGCCAAATGTAATCCGATTTATCCAATTCATATTTGGAAATTCGTTTTCTAAATCATCAGTCAACTCATCTATTCCTACAATTGCAAGATCACTTGCCATCTGTTGCAAATTCTCTGAATATGCTCTAGTGATTACTTTTGTATGTCCTGTTGTAAACCTCGCATTAAAATCAATCATATCTCCAAGAATCCCCGTTACCCAAGATTGCATTAGCACTGTGAGAGTAACACCAATACTTATCGACAAAATTGGAAACAAACTTCTATGTCTATCCCGAATCAATCCCTTTAATAAAAATTTTATCATTGCACTTTCCCCTTTATTGCATCAGTTGGATTCATTTTGGATATTTTTTTCGCTGGTAAATAACTGACAATTAATGTTGCTATAAATATTGTGAAAACAGTTCCGAGAATCAAACCGATGCTGTATGTTGGATAAATAGCTTTCGCAATTGGTAATCCATAACTATCTGCTGCTTCAGGCATCGGGAATCCTTTTTTTGCTTGTAGAGCAAGTAGTGGAATTCCATAAATTGCTGCAAGAATTGTTGCGAAAATACTATGCATTGCACCTTCTACTGTAAATAATCTAACAACTTGCCATCGCGTCATTCCCAAAGCAATTTCCGTCCCAATTTCTTTTTGACGACGAAAAATTGATAAAATTTGTGTGTCAAAAATTGCCAGTAATGCCAGAGCCAGAAGTATTAAATAGAAAACCGCACCACCAACATTTTTCATACGAATTATTTCGTCCATATCTGATAATAAATATTTGTGATCTCGAAAAATCCAACCATCAACATCTTCATTTTTGCTGTCAATATTCTTTGTAACTAACATAGTTGCTTCATTTGGTGTTACTAACATTTCTTGCAATTGTGATAATGAAATCCAAATTTTCCCTTGGTCAATTACCGGAACATTTGAATTAAATATCGCAACAACTTTTGCATCTGAAGCGTCAAAAGTTTCATTTGCATCTCGCCAGCGAATTGGGAAATAATCACCAACTTTTAATTTATTGTTTTTCGCCATTCTCTTGCCAACTAAAACAGAAATTTCATTTGAGCCGTCCTCTAATTTTTCTGTTGGAATTTTCAGAATTTTTTGGTTTGGCATAATTCCATTTAATATCACATTTTGCATTCTACCATCAGGATAGATCGTTCCAGTATTTATAAGTATTGGAGTCATTTTATTATTCTTAATATCGTTTTTGAATTCAAGTGGAATCGTGCTATGACTTTCATTAATTGTAAACATATCATAAGGATCATAATCTTCTTGCCAATATTGCCCACCACCAATTTGCCACTCAATCATATCATGTCTTGCCTGTTCATTCCAACCATTCAACACACCTTTATTCCAAATAATTATTACAAATGAAAATGATAAAACGATAACATTTAACCAAGTGCGTAAACCAGCACCTATCAAATTTCTAAAAGCTAATTTTATTGAAAGCATATATCCTCCTTTAATTTAGAACGCGAATATGCACAGATTAAGTAAATTTTTACAAATATTTTTTATTATTTCACTATCAATACTTTTCATAAATCATTCTCAACTTTTTTTCCATTTCTTTTTTAATTTCCGAATGTTTTTTTCTATAATGATTATTCATAAAACTAAAAATTAGAATATTCCCCTTTTTAGTTTTAATATATCCACTTAAATTATGATTGTTAGAAAGTGTTCCGGTTTTTGCAAATATATACGGCGGATTATTTTTATAATATTTTTTAATCGTTCCTCGTTTCCCACCAATTGGTAGATATGAAAACAATTCTTTTGAAGGAATCTCATTATACATTTTTTCTAATAAATAAACATAATCTTTAGGCGTTATTAAATTATATCTAGACAATCCCGAACCATCAACCCAACGTGGTTCTTGTGGAAATCCCGACAGATAATTTTCCAATGAATATTCAATTGCGTTTTCTACACTGAATGTATCAGTAACAACCTTACCAATTTGCAACATTAATTCTTCTGCAATAAAATTGTCGCTTACCGTTAACATTTCTTTATACAAGTCAGAATATTTAATTCCCTTAAAAATTTTAAATTCATATTTCTCTGAATTCGGAATCAATGTTACTTTCTTGCTGAGCGTATCGCTTAATAAATCTGCAACGAGTTGATTAGAAATAATGAATGGTATTGTTGTTCCACTCGTGTCGCCTTTTTCATAATAAAATTTATTGGAATATATTTCCCTTTCGATCTCAATAGAATCTAAAATCTGAATATTTTCTATAAAATATCTTGGGTGAACTTTTAAACTATCAGTTACTATTAAAGT
>LSCC01000092.1 GCA_001577215.1 Fidelibacterota bacterium TCS52 | reverse complement strand
TACAGATTCAGTTATTGTTGAAGTAATAAATTCAAATGAATTGCCGGTCATTTCTGGATTGGTTGACACAATTTCATTCAGAAATGATTCTACAAGTATAATAAATATTTGGAATGTAGTTTCTGATACACAAACAGCAGATTCATTATTAAATTATGTTTTTATAACTTCCAATGATTCGATAATAGCTTCTTATGATCCAAATTCAGGGATACTTACTTTATCATCCGAAAATTCCTATAGCGGAATATCACAATTAATAGTTAAGATATCAGATTATTTTGGAACAACAAAGGATTCGTTAATTGTTGAAGTGACTACATATACTGGTATAAGTGGAAACGCATTTCCGAAAAAATTCGCATTACATCAAAATTATCCAAATCCATTTAATCCAACGACAAATATTCGATTTGATCTACCAAAAGCAGCGGATGTAAAACTTCTAATTTATGACATAAGGGGAAGAAAAATTAGGTCACTTATTGATTCACGAATGAAAGCAGGATATAAAAATGTAGCATGGAATGGAGAAAATGACATTGGTTTAAAAGTCTCAAGTGGTATTTATATATATAGAATTATAAGTGAAAATAATATTAAAACAATGAAAATGTTGTTTATTAAGTAAAGAGAAGAGTTTTGCATAAGGTGTGACAAGAATAATTAACACCCATTTACCTTTTTAATAAAATAATGAATTTAAACCTTAAAGCAAGCAGGCAAAGGTACATAGACACAAAGAAATAAAAAGTGTTCTATAATGAGAAAACACTGATAGGAAATATTGTGTGTTTTTTTATGACAGAATCATGATATCAATATAAATAAATTACAATATTCGTGAATTTGTGGCTTTAATTAATTTAAAAAAACATAGTATAGAACAATTAAAAATCTTATATTTATCATAGAAATAAATTTGAAATAATGGAGGAATTAATGAAATTCGAACTAAAAAATATTCACTTATGGCCTGTATTTAAAATTACATTCTTTATATCGACAGCTATTATGTTTCTTATACTTTTACTTTTTGGTAATCAATATATCCAGATGTTGCAGTCAATGTCGCAGTTTTCCAATATTGATATAGGATCTATAAATATTGGATTTTTTACATTTATATTTATTGCATTTGGATTTGGATTGTATTTGGCTATTTTAGCAACGGTATTTTGTGTTCTGTATAATCTGTTCAGTCAATGGTTTGGTGGTTATATAGTTGAATTTGAAGGTGATTGGGAAGTTATTGATGAAAGTGAGAATGAGAAAGAAAAAGAGGAAAAATTGGCGAAGGAAAATAAGAAGTTTAAGGAATGAAGTCACGAAAAGACACGAAAAAATTGTTAAAAAGCTAGAAAAATAAAAAGATATCTAATATAAAATATAGAAATGGTTCTTATGAAATAGTTCTACAAACTTTTTATTTTACAGGATAAATAAAAAAATGGTAATGAACAACAATAACAAAACCCGAGTAAGATTTGCTCCAAGTCCAACAGGATTTCTGCATATTGGGAGTGTAAGAACTGCGTTATTCAATTATTTATTTGCAAAACATAATGATGGCAAATTTTTATTGAGAATTGAAGATACTGACACAGATCGCTCTTCCGAAAAAATGATAGACAATATTCTTCAGTCATTAAAATGGTTGGGATTGGATTACGATGAAAATTATGTTAAACAGTCGGATAATATAGAAAAACATAAAAAGGCAGCAAATGACTTATTGGAGAAAGGGAAGGCGTATAGATGTTTCTGCACAAAAGAAGAATTACAAAAAGATAAATTAAAAGTAGAATCAGAAAATGGATATTATAAATACAGTGGAAAATGTAGAAAATTAACTAATAAACAGATCAAAGAAAAGCTATCACAAGGAAAGAAATTTGCGATCCGTTTTAAAACACCACCCGGAATTACAAAATTCAAAGACAAGGTTTTTAAAAATATTTCAGTTAATAATTCGGAAATAGACGATTTCATTATTGTGCGTTCTGATGGATCGTCTACATATAATTTAGCGGTTGTAGTCGATGATTCTGATATGGAAATCACACATGTAATTCGTGGTGAAGATCATTTATCAAATACTCCCAAACAAATATTACTATATCTTGCTTTGAATAGAACAGTTCCCAAATTTGCCCATGTCCCTTTGATAACGGATTCTGAAAAGAGCCGATTAAGTAAGCGAACAGGTGCTGTTTCAGTGGAAGAATATCGCAAAATGGGATTTACTCCAGAAGGATTAATTAACGGATTGGTTCATTTGGGCTGGGGAACGAGTCATAACAAAACTATTTTCACAATGAAAGAACTTGTAAATAAATTTGAATTAAATCGTGTTAATAAGAAAAGAGCTGTTTTTGATGTTGAAAAGATAAAATGGATAAACGGAAAACACATTTCCACAATGTCAACTCAAAAATTATTTCCATTGGTTGTAGAAAATTGGAAAAATAATTCATTAATAACCAAGGAAAAAATAAAGACAGATGAAAAGCGATTGTTAGCGATAATTGAGCTTCTTAAATCGAGGATGCGGCTTATTCCGGATTTTTCAATTTATGGTAAATATTTTTTTGAGGATCCAAAAAAATATGAGAAAGATGCGATCCGAAAACATTGGACTAAAGAAAAAGTGAAAATATTACTGGCAAAATTGATTGAAGAATTTGATAATATTGATGATTTTAATTTACAAACTTCTGAAGAAGTTGTTAGAAGAATTGCTTCTGAAAATAAAGTAAAAGCAGGCGTTTTAATTCACGCATTGCGACTTGCAGTTACGGGATTTTCAATCAGCCCCAGTATTTTTGATGTTTTAATTTTAATTGGAAAAAATAAAGTAATAAAAAGAATAAAATCGTCATTAGAATTTGGTGAAAAAAATGGGATTTTTATATGAAACAATATTTAGATATGGTAAAGCATGTTCTTGATAATGGAAAAAGAAAACAGAACAGAACAGGTGTCTCCACAATAAGTGTTTTTGGATATTTTTATAAAGTTGATCTAAATGAAGGCTTTCCACTTTTAACAACAAAAAAGATGTATTTTAATTCACTTGTTCACGAATTGTTTTGGTATTTAAGTGGAGAAGAACATATTAGTAATTTAAAGAAGCATACAAAAATATGGAATGCATGGGCAGATAAGGACGGAAAATTAGAAACCGCTTATGGAAGATTTTGGCGTAGATATCCGGTTCCAGAAAAAGGACTTGATGGCGAAAATTGGAAATCAAAATGGATTTATTATGATAAAGAATCCCAATGTAAAGTATTTGATCAAATTCAGTTTGTAATTGATACATTAAAAGAAATAAAAGTTGACCCTATCACGCCAAATCTTAGAAGAATGGTTGTATCTGCTTGGCATCCTGGGAATGCTGCTGAAAGTAAATTACCTCCTTGTCATTATACATTTGTATTTAATGTTACAGGAAATAAATTGAACTGTCATCTAACTCAGAGATCCGGTGATATTGCTTTGGGAATTCCGTTTAACCTGGCATCTTATGCTTTATTAACAATGATGATTGCCAAAGAGACAAATTTTGAACTTGGTGAATTTGCTCATACAATTATTGATGCTCACATTTATGAAAATCATATCGAAAATATTAAAAAACAGTTAGAAAGAACACCAAAAAAATTACCAAAGTTACAAATTACAGATAAACCGTTTGATGAATTGAAGTTTGAAGATATAAAATTAAAAAATTATAAATATTATCCCAAAATAAAATTTGAAGTAGCGGTGTAATAAATAAATTGTGAATTATAAATGGTGAATGGAAAAAATAATAAAGTAAAAGTCCACAGAAAACACAAAAATTTAGAAAGAAATTAAATACTGAAAACAAAACTTTAAGAAAAGAGGTAATTGTTTGAAAAAAATAATAATCGTAGCAATGACAAAAAAAAATGTGATTGGAAAAGATAACACTATTCCTTGGCATATTTCCGATGATCTGAAATTATTCAAAAAGAACACAATAAACAATACAATTATTATGGGTAGAAAAACCTATGAATCGATTGGAAAACCATTGCCCAAAAGAAATAATATTATTGTAAGTAGTAAACTGAGATCAAAAGATAAAATTAAAGTTTGTGGAACATTTGAAAAAGCAGTTGAATTAGCTGAAAATTTAGGTAAGGATATATTTTTTACAGGTGGAAATCAAATATATAAAAGCGCTTTAAAGATTGCTGACTATATCTATTTATCACTCGTAAAAGGGAATTATTCCGGGAATGTATTTTTCCCTGAATACGATAAAAAAAAGTGGAAGATAATTAATATTCAAGAATATGATAAATTTACTTTTATAAAATATAAAAAATTAAAAAATAAATAATTTTGTGATATTAATCATTTTATTTATATTATTTAAGTATTAAATTTATTTAACAATTAAAATGGAGGTAAAAATGAAAATTAAATTAGTTTTATTATCTGTATTGCTGGTTTTTTTATTTACTTTTACTTTTGCACAGGAAGAAGAATCTGATAATTCTTCAACAGATACTGAAAATATAAATGAGCGTAGCATGGGTATAGCTTTTGGTGCTGTGACTTTGGATGGGGAAATGTATAGTCAAGTAGCACTTCGTCCTACATTGAAAATGGGAAAATTAGGAGTTGGATTAGATGTTACTTTATATATTGACAGCGAAGGAAATATCTACAAAGATAATTGGCAACATATTGACGACATTTTGGATAAAATTTATTTTATAAGTTGGGGCGTTCCTGCAGATCCATTTTTTATACGATTTGGTGGATTGGATAATGTTTCAATTGCACATGGAATAGCACTTGACCATTATACTAATATGTTAGAATATCCTGATGTAAAACGACTTGGAACAAGAATTAATGTTAAAACTGGTAAAATCGGTGTAGAAACTTTTGTATCTGATTGGCAAGAATTAGGTGGTGAAATAAATACACCAGGAATTCTTGGTGGTCGTGTTTCTATAGGTAAAAAAATTCAGATCGGAGTATCTGGGGTTGTAGATATGAATCCTTATAGTGCCTTTGATAAAGATAAAGATGGGGATACATATTCCGATCTAATGGATCAATTTCCTAATGATGGAAATATTTGGAAAGATTCAGATATGGATGGAATTGC
>LSCC01000091.1 GCA_001577215.1 Fidelibacterota bacterium TCS52 | reverse complement strand
AAAACCCCTTCTGATCAATATTTTTTTTATAAACCTGAATATTTTTATAGTTAGGATCTAAAATCAATTCATAATAATTATTGACTTTATAAATATAATAGAAAAATTTATTTGTTTTTGTATGATATAATATTTTTTTTGAATTATTTGGTAATTCACTCTCTATTATTTCAACATCAACTACTGGAATACCCAAAAATGAAACTTCATATTTTTCACCAAAAACTAAGCTTGTAAAAATAATGACAAAGATAAACGAATAAACAAATTTT
This sequence comes from Fidelibacterota bacterium TCS52, assembly GCA_001577215.1. Lineage (GTDB taxonomy): Bacteria > Fidelibacterota > Fidelibacteria > Fidelibacterales > Fidelibacteraceae > TCS52. The sequence continues at coordinate 3,101 of LSCC01000091.1, read as the reverse complement.
GAATAATTATTCTTTTCCAATATCATTTTCACATTATAATATATTTGCTTAATGCTGTTGCAATAGAAAGATATATCATTATTCCAATGATATCTATAGTAGTTGTAACAAAAGGTCCTGTAGCAATTGCTGGATCAACTTTAAATTTATTTAGTACAATTGGTCCTACGGCACCTGTAAATGTAGCCAAGATCATCGCAATTGTAATACCTAATGCAATTGATATACTCATGAATATATCTGCTTCTTTATAAAAATATAATGCAATTATTCCTAAAATAATTCCATAAAAAGCACCTAAAAATAATCCAATTTTTAATTCTTTAAAGATCAATTTCCAAGCTCCTTCACTACCAATTCTACCAGTTGCTAAACCTCTTGTAATAATTGTTGAACTTTGTGTACCAACATTTCCACCCATACCAGCGATAATTGGCAAAAATGAAGCTAAAATAATAAAATTTGTTAATAAGTCATGAAACATACCAATTACAAAAGCAGCAAGTAATCCGCCTACCCAAGTTGCAAATAGCCATGGAAACCGAATTTTACTTGACTCCCAAGTTGATTTGAAAAGAATATCTTTATCCTTACCGGCTCCAGCCATACGAAGTAAATCCTCTGTTGCTTCTTCTCGTAGCACATCAATAATATCGTCAACTGTAACAATACCCAGTAATTTAAATTCTTTATCAACAACAGGAATTGCTAAAAAATTATATCTTGAAGCAATCTTACCAACTTCCTCTTGATCCATCTCAGGAATTACAGTAACAATATCTTCAATCATAATATCTTTCAATTTATTCTTAGGTGAAACTAATATTAACTGTCTCAAAGAAACAACACCTACTAAATGTTTTCTATCATCTACTACATACAAATAAAATACTAATTCGGTATCAACACTTTTTCTTATTTTGCTTATTGCTTCTGATACAGTACAATCTTCTGATAGATAGAATACTTTTGTATTCATCAAACTTCCGGCTGATTCTTCAGGATAGCTCATCATTGCAGCCATTTCTTTGGACTCTTCATCCTTCATTATAGCAAAATACTCGTCTCTCTTTTCTTCAGGTAATAACCGAATTAATTTCGATTCATCATCTACATCCATTTTATTGAATATCTTGACAATTTCCGATTTATTTAAAGAAAGAAACAGATCTAATGCCAACGAATCATCTAATTCTGATAATACATCTCCCTTTTTTTCGATATCAGATGTCAAAGAAAATATCTTCTTTTGTTCGCTAAATGTAAAAGATCTGAATAATAATGCTATATCTGCCGGGTGTGTCTTGTTGATAATATTAATCACACTGGAATTCACACCTCTTCTCAAAAACTTTCTTAATGTTTCAACTAATAATAAAACTTCATTATTTCTCATTTCTATGTCCTCTGCAAAATTTATTCAATAAATATTCGCCTATTCCTCTTTAATAATATATAATTTTATTTTATTAAATCCGAAATAAATAAATATTCCACCAATTAAGATAACTTGCCAAATTACCATATTATCCTTCAAATAAAAGCTAAATTCCTTTTCACTCCAATTCAATATTAATAAAGTTAATAAATTATTAATGGAATGTAAAACTATTCCCGGAAAAACCGAATTAAATTTAATTGATAAAAAACCCAGCACCATTCCAATTAAAAATATTTGAATAAAAAATGATGGTAAGCCATGAATAGCTGCAAATACTATTGAAGAATAAATAATAGGAAGAATTGCCGATTTATATTTTTTCTCAATACCTCCTAATAGCAATCCTCTAAAAATCATTTCTTCAATGATCGGCGCAATAAAAACCACCCCAATAATTATTATTAAAAATGACAAGCCATCATTCCATTTTAATGTGCCAAGCATCTCTTCATAAAAATTGGGTACCGGTATAAAAGTGTTTATTATCCTATCAATTGCATCGCTTAAAATAAATACACCGATTGAAAAAACTATCAACGGAAACAATATTTTATTTGAAATATTATTTAACTTAAAATATTTTACGAATGAATAATCATTTTTATAAAAAAATAATAAACTTGGAATGATAAAAACCAATTCTAATAATCCAATTAATAATAAAGATAAATTAGTACTATTCCTGAAAATATCCAATTGTTGAAATGATGAAAATACAATAGCTAAAAACCAACCCGATAAAATTAGTAATAATATTTGTTTTAGTTTGATTTCTTTCATATTTTACCTTTCGGACTAATAATCATATATTATTTAAATTTCAAATAAATCTGTAATTTAAAAAAACAGCAAGCAAAACTAATTACCTGCTGCTTCAAATTAATATTTTTTACTATTAAATTGTTTATTAAAAGGCAAAACTTGTTTCAATACTCATAACTTTAATAGCTTCCTTATCACTATCAATATCACCATCGCCATTTTTATCACGATAAGTTTGCATAAAATTCCAATATAAATTTACACCGTCACTAACAGCAACACCAACTTTATATCCTAATACTGTATTTACTGTGGGGTTTTTAAAATCAAATGGATTGTCGTCATTATTTCTTTCATAATAAGCAGTTGCTTCCGCAAGTTTCGGGATCAATCCTTTTTTAATAGTTGCACCTGCGTAGAATGACTGAATATTATCCTCTCCCTCAACTGCCATATTCATATATGAAGCAGATGCTCGTAAAGCTCCAAAGAATGTAAAACCAATTTCACCAAAATATCCATTTGCAGCAGGACGACCATCTTCTAACATCCTGTCATATTTTGTCTTTGGAATTATTCCTGTTGAATCTTTTGAAATGTAGATCCTGTTTACATCATAATTTCTACCAAAAAATCCGTATTGAAAATATTCTTGTGCCCATCTGTATTCCACTCTTGCATCAACAATACTTGCAATATTGGCAGCTAGTCCAAGTGGAACTGTTCCAATAGCTGATTTACTTATAGCATCACTGGAATATCCTAAAAGAGATGCAATAGAATATCCTTCCAAATAAAACATTTTATTTTCAACAAGCGGGACAGTTACATCAAAACTTACCGAATAAACGCTTGGATGTTCGTCAACTAGATCAGATAGAGTTGGAATAGTTAATGT
>LSCC01000090.1 GCA_001577215.1 Fidelibacterota bacterium TCS52 | reverse complement strand
GCTTAACAAAATACAAGGGAGTGAATCGTCGTTTTGAAATAAAACACAAAATTAATAACACTATTTTTTTTGATGATTATGCTCATCATCCTTCAGAGATAAAGGCAACATTAGAATCAATAAGATTCGCATATACAAATAAAAGAATAATAGCTATTTTTCAACCTCATCTTTATAGTCGAACTCGTGATTTTTATAAAGAATTTGGTGAATCGCTTCTTATTGCAGATATAATTGTTGTTACAGATATTTATCCGGCACGAGAAAAACCAATTAAGGGTATTACCAGTGAATTAATAGTAAATATTGCCATTAAATCGGGTCATAAAAATGTCCATTATATTCCAAATAAACTAAAATTAGAAAAGGAACTTCCTTCATTAATAAAAGAAAACGATCTTGTAATTTCACTCGGTGCCGGTGATATTAACAAATCATTAGATAAAATTTACTATAATTATAAGAGGAATTTTAAATAGCAGATGAACAATACAGAAACAAATACTAAAGAGACAAAACAAATGAAAAAATATCTTATGATAACTTTATTTATCGGATTAGTATTTATTTCAATTATTTACGCAGGATCTCAATTTATATTCCTAATCGACAAAATATCTGTATCAGGAAATAAAGAATTGACACAAAACGAAATAATTCAAATTAGTGATATTAATAAAGGTATGAATATTTTTTCTATAGATATTGGTCAAACGATAGATAAACTTAGAGAAGAACCATATATTAGATATGCTTATGTAAGTCGTACTCTGCCAAATAAAATTGCTATAAATATTGTAGAGAGAAAACCTATAGCATTAATTGCAATGGACAAATTATACTCTTTTGACATTAGTGGTATTTTGCTTCCAAAACCAACAAGAAGCATTAAAAATTTGCCAAGATTAACGGGAATAGAATCTGTTTATAAATTTGAACTTGGTGAATCTACAGTTCATTATCAGATACGACAAGGTGTAAACATCATTGCACAAATTAATAAGTTTTATTCAAAAGTAAATGATTTCATTTCTGAACTATATTGGGATAAAAAACATGAAGAATGGATAATTATTAGTTATGAAAATAAACCGTTGATAAAATTAGGAACAGATAATTTTCCAACAAAACTGCATGCATTAGATAATTTCTTTAAATTAATGAAAAATAAAAATATTAACCAATTTAAATATATTGATCTGAGATTTAAGGATCAATTAATTGTAAAATAATGATGGGAATATACTATGAGTGAAAATAAAATAATAAGTGGATTGGATATCGGAACAACAAAAATATGTGCGATTATAGGTGAATATGATCCAAAAAAAAATATTTATAAAATTCTCGGCCTTGGAAAAGCTCCATCTCTTGGTTTAAAAAGAGGGGTAATTGTAGATGTTGAAAAAACAAAACAATCAATTATTGAAGCAGTTAAGTTAGCACAAAAACGCGCGAATATTCCAATTACTGGTGTAACAATTGGCCTAGCAGGCGATCATATCAGAAGTTTAAATTCAAACTCCACAATAACAATTAGCCATAAAGGTGAAAATGCTATTCACGATGCCGAAGTTGATGAATCAGATGTAGAACGTGTATTAAGTTCAGCAAAATCAATAAATGTTGGAGTTGATAGAGAGATCATTCATATTTTACCACAGAAATATCATGTTGACGATCAAATTGGAATAACCAACCCAATTGGAATGTCTGGCAATAAACTTACAATAAATGCTCTAATTATTACAGCTGCAATAAATAATGTAAAAAATCTAGTTAGAAGTGTTCAATCAACCGGATTGAATGTACACGGAATAATCTTAGAACCTCTATCATCAGCAGAATCAGTTCTAAATGAAGATCAAAAGGAATTAGGTGTTGCACTAATTGATATCGGCGGTGGAACAACAGATGTAACAGTATTTCAAGATGGATATGTAAAACATGCCGGAGTTATCGGATATGGAGGTTCTATTATTACAAAAGATATTGCCTCTTTAATTCATACATCATTTGATGAAGCTGAACGAATAAAGACCAATTACGCCTGGGCATCGACTTTATTAATAAATGAAGATGATAAAATTGACATAAAAGTAAAATCATTAAATGGTAAAGATGAAATAAAACTAGATTCGTATCAATTATCATTATATGTAGAAGCCCGTATAGAGGAAATACTAAATTTAGTAAAAGAACAAATAGAAAAATATATTAATATAAAAAAATTAAGTGGTGGTATTATTTTCACCGGCGGAGGCGCATTGCTTAAGGGAATAAGTGAAACTAATTTTAAAATATTTGGTGTTCAAAGTCAAATTGGATATCCAAATAGACTGCCTGGATTAAATACAAGTAATTTCAGTCCTGAATATTCTACGGCAATAGGACTATTACACTGGGCAAAAAATGATAGCAATAATCAATCAATAACTTCAATAGATTCAGATGCTAAAATTTGGTATAAATTAAAAGAATTTTTAACAAAAATAATAAAACAATATTTTTAAGGAGGATATCATGTTATTCGAATATGATGAAATGAACGATTTAAATGCAAAGATCAAAATTATTGGAGTCGGTGGTGCCGGTGGTAATGCTATTAATCGAATGATAAAAAATAATTTAATGGGAGTGGAATTTATAGCAGTAAACACCGATGCTCAAGCGCTAAATCACAGCCAAGCAGAAACTAAGATCCAAATTGGACATGGATTAACAAAAGGATTAGGGGCTGGTGCAAAATTAGAAATTGGTTCAAAAGCAGCTATTGAAAGTAAAGAAACACTTATTCAAGCATTAGAAGGTTCAGATTTAGTTTTTGTTGCCGGTGGAATGGGAGGTGGAACAGGAACCGGAGCAGCACCTGTCATTTCACAACTCTCAAAAGAATTGGGTGCATTAACAATTGGAATTGTTACCAAACCATTCCTTTTTGAAGGACCAACTAGAACAAAAAGAGCAGAAAAAGGAATAGAAGAATTAAGAAAAAATACGGATACTTTAATTGTTGTACCAAACGAAAAATTAATAGATATTGTAGATGAAAACACACAAATTGAAGATGCATTTGCAGAAGCTGATTCTATTTTACATCAAGCCACAAGCGGAATTTCTAATCTTATCACTCAAAATGGATTAGTAAATCTTGATTTTGCAGATGTAAATACAATAATGCAAGATATGGGAGATGCAATAATCGGAACAGGAACTGCAAAGGGTGAATCACGCTCAGTTATGGCGGCGTCTATGGCCATATCCAGTCCATTATTGGATGATATTAGCATTAGTGGTGCAAAAGGCATATTAATTAATTTCACCGGTGGACACGATATGAAACTAACTGAAGTAAATGAGGCAGCTAAAATAATCCAAGAAGAAGTTGGAGATGAAGCAGATATTATTTTTGGTTCTGTAATCGATCCATCTATTAAAGATGAAATCCAAATAACCGTTATTGCTACAGGATTTAATAAAAACATTTTTATAGAAACAAAAAAACATTCAGTAAGATCAGAATACAATGTACAGGAAATCAAAGATACTAATGATCTCGTTGTTGATGATACCAAGGATACAAGTGGTTCAAAAATTATAGAACATCATTTTGATTCAACCAAAGAACTTGATGAAAATACAACTTTTGATGTGGATGATATAGAAACTCCTGCCTATTTAAGAACTCAATCAAGAATAAAGTAAGTATAATTTATTTTAATTGATTATAATAAAAATGCCATATCTCAAAGTTATGGCATTTTATTAATAGTTTATTTTTTACAATTGTTTTTTTATCCGATCAATCCCATTATTTTTTCAGCTATTTCTTCTATCTCTAATGCTTTTTCCTTCAATTGTATTACAAATTTATTTCCTTCATAAGTTCCACGAACTGCTTCAAAATCTGCATCTTTGGCATCTTCATCTCCATCTATTCCAAATCCAATTTTTGTAATAATATTGAATTCTTTTGTGGCATCCTTACCAACCATCTTATTTAATTTTAATGAACTTTTTTTCCATTTTTCAATAATATTGATCAAATTGTCAGCTGTAATATTTTTTGGATCTATTCCGAGATATTTTTCTATCAATCCTAAAGTCCACTTCCACCCTTCTTTGGAATAGTTATTAAATATTTTATTGAATTCATAACTTAATTCATCAATATTTTTAATCTCATTATTCTTAATTTTTAATTGTAATTCTTCACTTGATCTTGTAGATATTATTAAACCGGACATATCAAACCAGCTATCAAAATTTACATCTTCGTCAAACAATTCTTTCGCTTCTACAAAATTACTCAAATTAATTTTATCCAACTTTTTCAATACACTTTGTCCGATAAATATATCAATTGCCAATCTATAATATTTTGATGTTGTCTTTAAAAGTAATCTTGGGATCTTTACTCCATTATGATTTACATAACTAACTTTTTTGTCGGTTTTCTCAACAAACTCTAATAATTTATTGTAACCATTAAAAACTTTACCAATAGTATAAGGATTAAACAATTCGAAATTTATCAAATCGAGTTTGTTTGAATCAGTTCTTTTATCTCTATTCGGCCACTTTTCGCTGTCTCTTGTTGTTCCAACACTTAATAAATTCATTGCAGGCGTAAGAATACTTTTTCCATTAACTTCATTAATATATGAAAATGGAAAATCTGTTGTATCAAAATTTGAATAGTGTTTTCCAATTACAGCTGTAAATGCTCCTACTCTACTTGGCCACAACATATAACTAAATGATCCTGTTTTTGAGCCACGCTCAATTATTCCTTGATGTAATGGTCCTAATTTATACATATGATTACTTTGATTTGTCCCGCTGCCTGCATTAAAAAATGAAAACAGACCGGCAATTAATAAAGTTGATTTATGATGTGTTACAGTATAAGGTCCTGCAAATATTGAACATGCTTCACCGTGGAACCCCTCACAATTAGCAAAAAATGCAGAGTTTTCTGCCGAATACTGTTTACCTAACTTTACACTTTGACCAATAAAGCAACCATCAATAATAACATTATCATCGATTTTTGAGCCAGAATGAATAATAAAATTTTTCGCAATTACTCCATTTCCAATTATTGTAGGAGCAGATGAATTACTTATTACAGTTCCATTAAACAATTCAGTAACATTGGAAATAATTGTATTGCTACCGATTTTCACATTAGTTATTTTATTCGTATTCAAGATTTTACTATTTTTACCAATTGTTCCAATTTCAGATTTTTCATTTTCAACATATTTATCGATCATTTTTTCAATTGATCTTACCAGTTTTTCATCATGACGATAAAGAACTAACATGTAAGCAATCTGTGCAGTTAGTTTATCAAATATTTTTAACTCTCTTCCTCCACCTTCATTTAGTATCTCTATTTCATAGCCATTGCCAAAAATTGATTTCCCTTCGACAAACAATTGTCCAACATTTTCAATAATTACCTGATCTTCAATTCTATAATTGGACAACGACTTAACATTGGAAATAAAAACATTATCACCGATTGCACAGTTAAAAATATCTGCATTTCTGATCATTGAATGTTTTTCTAACCCATCTGAATATTTCACTGTGTTATTTAGTTTACCAATTCGAATATTTCCATAAAATCTTACATTATTTACATACTTAACATTGAATTCTTCATCAACTTGAATTTTAGACCAATTCTCCGCAAAACAATTTTGCATCTTCAGTTTTTTGATCTCTTTTTGATTTAAATTTCTCATATTTCACCAATTTACTTTATTGTAGTTATTAATTACTTGTTTATAACATAAAAAAATTCCATTTCGACAAATATAAATATTTCGTTTCCAATTTAATTAAATAAAAAATGCCCGAAAATAACAATCTCCGGACATTTGAATAATTTTTAAAATATTTTAAACTTCCGGAATATTATCTAAAGATTTTTTTTCGATATCTTTGAAATATTTTACAGTTCCAATATTCAATTCCATTGTCGATTCATCATCACAAACGATCATTCCTTTTTGATGCAATTGTAATGCAGAAACAGTCCACATATGATTTACACCACCTTCAACAACATGTTTCAAAGCAGTTGCTTTATTATATCCACTTACCAAAATAACAACCTCATCTGCATCCATTACAGTACCAACTCCAACAGTTAATGCTGTTCTGGGAACTTTATTATAGTCATTATTAAAAAATCTTGCATTTGCAATTTTTGTATCATGTGTTAGTGTTTTAATTCTTGTTCTTGATTTTAAAGATGAACCGGGCTCATTAAATGCGATATGTCCGTCTGGACCAATTCCACCTAGAAACAAATTAATTCCACCGGCTTTATTTATTTTATTTTCATAATCCAAACATTCTTTATCTAAATCTTTAGCATTTCCATCTAAAATATTAATATTTTCTCTAGGAATATCTATATGATTAAAAAAATGTTTATCCATAAAATAATGGTAGCTTTCCGGATGATTTTCTGGTATATCTACATATTCATCCATATTGAAAGTAATTATATTTTTAAAAGAAATTTTCCCTTGTTTATGTAGATCAACTAACTCATTATATGTTCCGATCGGTGAAGATCCGGTTGGCAATCCTAAAACGAAAGGTTTTTTTGGTGTTGGACCAAAATCATTTATTTTTTTAACAATGTAATGAGCCACCCATTTACTTAATGAAAGATAATTTTCGTGTATAAGAATTCTCATTTTGTCTCCTTTTTATTAATTATTTTATAACATTATTTTTGTATCGGCAACAAAACAACCATTGCCTTCATTCCTCACGATCAATGGATTGATGTCTAATTCATTTATTTGAGGGCAATCAATTGCAAGCTGTGACAACCGCTGAATTGTTTCTTTTAATGATTTTATATCGCGTTTTATACTTCCTCTTGTGCCTGTTAAAATTGGATATGAACGAATGGATTGGATCATATTGTCAACTTCATCTTCAGATATTGGTGCAACTTTAAAATTTACATCCTTAAATATTTCAACAAATATTCCACCAAGACCAAACATAATTACAGAACCAAATGAATTGTCTTTCTTCAATCCCAAAATCACTTCCTGTCCTTCTTCCACCATTTTTTGGACAAATACACCTTTGATATCTGCTTTCGGCATCGCTTTTTTAACATTTTTCAATATCTGTTTATAAGCTTTTTCTGCTTCTTCACGATTTTGAATATTTAAAATTACCCCACCGATATCAAATTTATGTACAATGTCTGAAGAAATGATTTTCATAACAACAGGATATTTAATTTCATCGGCTATCTTACCAGCTTCATCTTTTGAATTTGCTAATCCATTTGGAAGCACCGGAAAATTATATGCTTTAAGTACTTTCACTGCTTCTTCTTCAGGCAAATATGTTTTATTTTCTGCAATCGCTTTATCTAAAATCTTTGTCGCTTTTTCTTTATTTACATCGGAAAATTGCTTGATTTTGGATTCTGATCTCTCTTTTAACCGCTCATTAAATTTTGTAGTTGCTGACATTGCTTTAACCATGTCTTCCGGTAAGATATAATGAGGAATGTTATTTCTCTGTAAAATATCTATTCCCTTTGCGACATCAGTTTCACCCATAAAAGATGTGTAAACTGGTTTATCTGATCGGTTAACAACTTTCACAATATCTTCAGCAATTGCTTCAATTTCTGTCATTGATTGTGGAGTAAGAATAACATTTACTCCATCTATATTTTTATCTTTTATTGTAGCGCTAATTGCAACATTATATCTGTCAGCTCTTGCATCTCCAATAACATCAACAGGATTTTTGATATTTGCTGCTGCCGGTAAACTCTTTTTTAAAATTCTTGTAGTAGCTTCTTCAAATTTACCCAAAGATAATCCACTGTTTATTGCTTTGTCAGTAGCAAGCACACCGGGTCCGCCGGCATTAGTTATTATAGCCATATTTTTACTTTTTGGTAGCGGTTGATATGCAAATGCTTTGGCATAATCAAACATTTCTTCTAAATTTTCACACCTGATAATCCCAGCTTGCTCAAATGCTGCATTTGTAATTTCATCACTTCCTGCTAATGAACCTGTATGTGAAGCAGCAGCGGATGCACCTTCGGCTGTTCTTCCCGATTTGATTGCTAATATTGGTTTGCCTGTTTCAGCAGTAACTTTTTTTGCCGCTTCCATTAATGCTTTTCCATTGGTTACTTCTTCCAAATACATCAAAATAACTTTTGTTTTCGGATCATCTTTTAAATAGTTAAGTAAGTCAATTTCATCTATGTCTGCTTTATTGCCAAAACTAACAAATTTAGAAAAACCAATATGTTTCGCATTAGCATAATCAAGAACTGCAGTACACAAAGCACCACTTTGAGAAATAAATGCAATATTTCCTTCTTCCGGCATTGCTCTGGCAAAAGATGCATTCATATGACATTTAGAATCTGTATTTATTACTCCTAAACAATTCGGACCAATAAATGATATTCCATATTTATCAGCGATCTCTTTTATTTTCTTCTCTCTTTCAATACCTTTACCGCCGACTTCTTTAAATCCGGCTGAAATAACAATCATTGATTTTATTCCTTTTTGCCCAATCTGCTCCATTGCTAAATGAGCTACAGAACTTGGGAATACCAATATTGCCATATCAACATCATCTTCAATATCAAGTACATATTTATATGATTTAACACTTGTAACATTTTTCTCACTTGGACTTACAGGGTAAAGTATTCCTTGAAATCTATCATGCAAGATATTTTCAAAAATGTCATAGGGAACAGAACCTGTTACATTGTTAGTTCCAACAACCGCAATTGACTTTGGATAAAATATATCATTAATTTCATTAAATGTCTTTATCTTTTCTTTCTGCATCGAATTCCTTATTTATTAACAATTCCAGCAATAAATTCTACTGCATCTTTAACACTTTGTATCTCTAATGCTTCGTCTTCATCCATCTCAATGTCAAATTCTTCCTCGAAACCTGCTATTAATTGCAAACTTTGCATTGAATCGGCACCAAGATCAAAAATAAAATTTGAGTCAGAAGATATTTCGCTTTCGGTTTTTTCCAAAACTTTCGCTATTGTTTTTTTGACTTTCGCTTCGACTTTTTCTTTTTCCACCGTTTCTCTCCTTTATTTATTATTAATACTAAATTTATAAATATTCTATTAATAATGCAATAATTTAATTTATATAAATTTGTGTAAATTCATTTTATCGGTGTTTTATAATTTCTAATAATAAATATTCTGTGAAATTTAAAAAATATTTATTATATTTTATGAGTGATATATAAAAAGAGAAATATTTTTAAGGAGTAAAAAATGTCCGGACATTCTAAATGGGCAAATATTAAACATAAAAAGGCAGCGGCTGATGCTAAACGGGGAAAGATATTTACAAAAATCTTAAAAGAAATTACTGTTGCTGCTCGCACCGGCGGTGGTGATCAAGAGGGCAACCCTCGACTTAGAACAGCTGTTGATAATGCAAAATCAAATAACATCCCATCTGATAATGTCGAAAGAGCAATTAAGAAAGGAACCGGTGAATTAGAAGGTGTACATTATGATGAATATACTTATGAAGGTTATGGTCCAAATGGAGTTGCATTAATATTGGAAATAATGACAGATAATAAACAGAGAACCGTTTCTGAAATTAGACATCTTTTAACTAAATTCGGTGGTAATCTTGGAGAATCCGGGTCGGTTGCCTGGAACTTTAATAGAAAGGGAAAAATAATAATTGCAAATGAAAATGTTGATGAAGATAGCTTGATGATGGATGCTTTAGATTCCGGTGCAGAAGATGTAATTCAAGAAAATGATCACTTTGAAATCATCACATCTAATAAAGTTTTTAATACTGTAAAAGAGGATTTAAAGTCAAAAAAATATCCAGTTAAAAATGCTGATATTGAACAAATACCCGGTACAACAATAAAATTAAATTACGAAGAGACTAAAAAATTCATTGAATTACACGAATTATTAGAAGATCATGATGATATACAGAAAGTATGGGACAATTCTGATATTAGTGAAGAAATATTAACTAAATTAAAAAAAGAAATAAATTGAAAATTCTTGGAGTAGATCCCGGCTTAAATACTACGGGATATGGTTTGATCAAAACAAGCAAACAACATCTTAATTTTATCACAGCTGGAACGATAACTACAAAAACATCTCATCCATTTCCTAAGAGATTAGAAATACTTTATTCAAATATGTCAGATATAATAGAAGAACATTCTCCGGATATTTTTGCGATCGAAGAAACTTTTGTAAATATAAATGCAAGATCATCCCTAATACTTGGTCATGCACGAGGAGCATTAATATTAGCCGCTCAAATTTTGGGAATACCTATTTATGAATATGCTACTCGTCTAATTAAAAAATCAATTACGGGAAATGGCGCCGCTTCAAAAAAACAAGTAAAATACATGGTTGAACATTTGCTGGAAACAAATAATATTCCAAAATCTCTTGATATTTCAGATGCTCTTGCTACAGCAATTACTTTTTTTAATCAACACAAATTCAAAGAATTAATGAAATAAATATTAATAAAATAAACGGATAATAAAATGATCTATAGTATTACCGGCGAAATAATTAAAAAATTTTCAAATAAAATTATCGTTCAACAAGGTGGATTTGCAATTGAAATAACAATTTCCAGACCGACTTATGATGAATTGCCTGATCCAGGGGATGAATGCTTTTTATATACTTATCTTCATGTTCGAGAAGATATTTTAATGCTCTACGGATTTGCTAATATTCAAGAAAAAGAACTATTTTTAAAATTAATCGGACTTTCAGGAATTGGTCCTAAAAACGCTTTGAATATTTTATCCGGTGTTTCTGTAAATGATTTCAAAAAGTTTATAATTAATAATAATATTAAATCTCTAAAACGACTTCCCGGTATTGGGGATAAAACTGCTCGCAGAATAATTATAGAATTAAAAGATAAATTTACAGAAAAAGAGTTATCGAAATTAACAGAAAAAACAACTATTTCTGAAAAATACAAATCACTTGTAAAAGAATCGATATTGGCACTTGAATCATTGGGTTTTAAAAGAACAAGCATTCAAGAAATTGTAAATAAATTAATCCAAGAAAATCCTAAAATAAAAATTGAAGAAATTGTTAAAATTGCATTAAGAAAATTATCTAAATTTTGAAAAAATATTTTCAATTCTTAAATTGCAATTCGTAACTTACAATTAATAATTCTGTTTCCTCTCCAACCTTTCCCTTTATATTAAAGATCCGGATTCTCTGAGATTGCCACTGAGCTTTAGCATAACACCATAATTTATTATGGTGAGAGAGAAACCCATTAACTATTATATGTCATCTATCCGTTTTAACGGATTTTGGATACAATTTATTCGGACGTTATTCTGATTATTGAAAATGGAGAATGGAGGATGGAAGATGGATAATCAATATCCAACCTATTTAACCACTCACCTACTCAACCAATTAATCATTCCCAAGCATCATTTTATCATTTATAATCCATAATTAATAATTGTTTTTTCACTTTCTTTCAAATCTCTTATCTAATTCATCTAACGATAAATTAACTATCACCGGTCTCCCATGAGGACAAAAATAGGGATTTTTAGTTTGAAAAAGCTCATCTATCAATCTTTGCATTTCATCTATTTCCAATTTTTCACCTGCTTTAATTGCTGCTTTACATGCATAGGAAGC
>LSCC01000009.1 GCA_001577215.1 Fidelibacterota bacterium TCS52 | reverse complement strand
TTTGATAATCTTGATGCTGCCTTTGAGGTTCTAGCAAAAACGATTACTCCAGACGCAGGACGATCTAATCGATGTACTAAACCAAGAAAAACATTTCCCGGCTTGTTGTATTTTTCTTTAATATACTTTTTTGTTATTTCTAATAATGATTCATCGCCTGTTATATCACCTTGAACTAACATTCCGGCTGGTTTATTCACAACCAACAAATGATTATCTTCATAAATTATATTCTTTAATTTTGTCATTATTATCTTATTTCATGAATCAATATTATTATCAACAACATAATAATAGAATAAGTATTTACTTATGCAAAATCAAATATATTCTATGATATTTTATGTAGATAAACATTAAAATAAATGTTATATTTACAATAACGAAAAATGAGGTGATATATTTTATTTTTAGGAGAATTTGCCGCATTAGGTGCAGCATTTTGTTGGACAACCGGTTCAATGTCTTTTGAGTTTGCCGGGAAACGAGTTGGCTCTCTCTCTGTAAATTTTATTAGATTAGTAACCGGAGTTTTTTTATTATCGGTTTTTACCTATTTTATGCGTGGGAAATTTCTTCCGACCGATGCTTCTACTCATGTTTGGATCTGGCTAAGTATATCGGGAATAGTTGGATATGGAATAGGTGATTTACTTTTATTTGAAGCTTTTGTGGTAGTTGGAGCGAGAATTTCTATGTTAGTGATGTCCTCGGTTCCGATATTCACAGCGATTATCAGTTTGCTATTTCTTGGCGAAAAAATGACTGGAATTGAAATTAGTGGTATGTTATTAACAATAATTGGAATTGCAGTTGTGATCTTAGGGCGTAATGGGAATAATAATTCCAAGAAAAATAAGAAATATTTATTAGGAATATTATTAGCTTTTGGTGGCTCATTAGGACAAGCGATCGGTTTAATTTTAAGTAAATATGGTATGCAGGATTATAATGCTTTTGCGGCTTCACAAATAAGAGGATTTACCGGAATTGTTGTTTTTACAATATTTTTTGTCTTTTTTGGGAAATGGTTAAATTTTAAAAAATCAATTACAAGTTTTAAAACGATGGTTGGTATAAATATTGGAGCAATTTCAGGTCCGTTTTTGGGGGTTTCATTATCGCTTCTTGCGGTACAGAACACAAAAGCCGGTGTTGCTTCTACGATCATGGCAATTGTCCCGCTATTAATTATTCCACCTGCAATAATATTTTTTAAAGAAAAAGTGAATTTTCGTGAGGTTATCGGAGCGGTTCTTGCTGTATGTGGTGTAATGCTTTTCTTTATTTAAATTTTACTTATTAGTGATGAAAAAATAATCACGAATTAATTAATAAATATAAATTTGTTGTCTTTTCAATGATTTTTTATCCATTTAGTTAATTTTCAATTTTTTTGTAAATAATTCTTTTAAGTGTGAACTCCATTCATTTACGGATTCATAACGATAATATTTTTTATTATAATAATAACGAGGTGGATTTGCTTTATCTATTTCTAGTTTTTTAATTTGTTCTTTATACTTTTTAGGGTATAATCCAGCAAGTGAAATTTTACTAAATAAATCCCATTTATAAAGTGAAATTGCCTTTAAATATTCTTTTTCTGCTGTTGTCAAATCATTATTATATTGGTGAATTAAACCGTTTATTTGATGGGTTAAATAATGATTTTTATTTAGTGCTACCATTTCTCTATATTGTAAATTTGCTTCTTTCATTTTATTGTTTAATAACAATATTTTTACAAAATCTGCACGCAATTCAATTAGTCCGTTACGGCGTTTTAATACTTTTTCAAAATGAAATTTACTTTTATTAAAATTTCCCAATTCTCCAAAAGCAGATGCCATTAACCAATTTCCTCTATCATGTTCGGGTTCATATTTTAAGACTTTTTTAAGAGAGGAAATTGCCTTTTTATAATATCCGAGAAAATAATATTTTTCCCCGAGAGTAAGATAACCAAGATATGCTTGTTCTTTTGGGAATTGATGTAAAATATTTTCTAGAGAATGTAGTTCTGAAGTAATTGGCCTATCTTGATGAAAGAGTATTTCAATTTTTTTGTTATAACCATTAATCATTTTTGGATAATTTGTTACTAATTCATTTGCATATTTCATCGCTTTCTTATAATTCCCAAATACCATTTCCGCGTAGCACTTAGCATCTAATAAACTTGCCGATGTGTATTTTAATTTATTTGCCTTTTTAATTGTTTTATATGTTTGAATTGTGTCCGCGTACTCTAATTTGTTATAGATCGTGTTTGAAAATGCAACTGGATTATATTTATCTATTTTTGAGATTTTTGTAAAATGTTCAACAAGATCAACAAGCTCGGTGTCCATAGAAAAAAGTCGCTCTCTTACAATTTCTCTATCATCATATTTGTCTCTTTTAGGTGAATAATATGAATTTACTCCTTCGGCAAAATATTCCCAGACACTTGCCGACTGATAACGACTAATAAAAGTTTTTTGCCCTTTTTCTTCTTTTTTCTTAGTATTGTTGTAAACATTTTCTATTTTATCTTTTTCCGGTTGTGTCAGAACATAATGAACTTGATGGGTCATCTCATGAAGAATGGTATTGTACTTATGAAATATCATTCGTTCCACATCTTCAATACCTGTAACAGTAATATATCCACCACATCCACGCACATCATCCCACAATCTGGAATCATAACTAATTCTTGCATCTCGCATGGATTCTAATCCGGGACATTCACTTAAAAGAGAATACAACGGTTTGATATAGTGATATGATTCCGATGCTATTAAAACTGGAATGAAATTTTCCCACGGTTTAACTGAAATTGCAACTCGCTTTTGAATACGATTACTTAATGAATTCCAATTTAAAATATATTTTTCTATTTGATCAATTTCCGGAATATCTGTGTTGATGAATTTATTATTATCGCTTTTATAATAGACAGCATTTTGTCGTTTTAACCCCTCGATTGATTTTGCCATTCCATTATGAGCGCGTCCGTATTCAGGAACTAGTTTTAAAGCATATTGAAAATATTTTAAAGCAGGATTGTATTTATTTTCTTCCCAATTTATTGAACCGAGATAAATATATGGCTCAACATATTGTGGATATTCTTCAATCCATTTTTTTAAAGATTTTTTAGCTTTTATTATATTTCTATCTTTTAAAAATTTATTTATCAAATTAAATGTTTCCCATTTTTTAGAATTTTTTATAAATTTTTCAGGATAAATTTTAAATATTTCGGAATATGTTTTGTCGGTATAACCATTGCCCAATTGATAATGAGCTGTTTCATTTAACGGGTTTATTTCTAATGCTTTTTTAAAACAAAAAATTGCATCTGCAACCTTACTATTACGTATGAAGCACCAGCCTAAATTTGTCAAAATATTTTCGTTTATATAATTAGTTTCGAGAAGTTCGATCAATTGTTTTTCAGCATCTGCAAAATTATATTGTTTCATGAACAATTTTGTTTTTAAGAATTTTGCTCTGTGGAAATATTTTGAGTTATCTTTTTCTGATTTTAAAACAGAATTTATAATAGAATCTGATGTTTCAAATTGAAATTGATTCATTAAAAAGTCAGCTTTAGCCAATTGATGGATCGTTTGATTTGGTTTCATTTTCAAATATTTTTTATAGGTAGATTGCCAGGTGGATAAATTTTCTGTCAATTTTAACCAATTGTAAAATATTTCAAAGTATTTGTCATTTTTATCTTTTTCTGAAAAAGATAAAAGTTTATCATAAATAGTTATGTAATTCAAATTACGAATTGATATTTCAATTTCATAGAGTTTTTTATTAGATTCGGATAAATTTGATTTTTCTAAGTCATTCTGCAATTCTTCAATTTTTCCCAAATCAAAGAGTTTATCTAATTTATTAATTGTTGATTTGTTTTGATCAATTTGAGATAATGATTTTTGCAAAGATATTCTATAAAATTTTTGGAAAGATTCATAATCTTCGAAATCTATTCCAAATAACAAGGTTGACATTAAGATAATTGTAATTATTATACGTTGCATTTTTACTCCTTTTTTGCCTTGCCATAATATAATGAATTGTGAATTGATAAAAAAATAATAAAAAATAAAGAAATTGAAATAATGAAAATGAAATTTTAATAAGTATTGTAAAAAAATATATTTATTAAAATAATTTACTAAAAATAAATTATAGCATAAATTGTTATTTATTAATAATATAAATTCAATTATAATGAGAGGTAATATAACTATTTTTTAAAATAATATAATTTTTGTTGACATTAGAGATATTTCATATTATTTTTGCATCCCTTTTTGATAAAGGAATTTGAAAATAAAATAATAAAGTTTTTACTTGACAATAAAAGAAGATTGTCGTAACATTAAAGGCTTTGATAAAGTGATATTTGAAAAATAGGGTGTATGCAA
>LSCC01000089.1 GCA_001577215.1 Fidelibacterota bacterium TCS52 | reverse complement strand
GGAAGTTGGTTCAATTACACTGAAATTTTCTCCACTATCTGTAGAAATCCAAACATTACATCCATCCCATCCATCATAAGGAGATGGTTCACCACCGGCGCCTTCAACTGCCCAATAACTTTTAAATGATAATTTTGGTGAAGTTGTGCTTGATAGATCTATTATTGGTGTTTCAAGATAGTCCAACCAATGATTATCATATCCATTTATACTTGTATCGCCACACCACCAACTTTTTCCACTATATGAATTATATGTATCTGCATGAAAATGTTTTGTATCAGATTCATAAAACAAATTTGAATTGTATTCAATTGTTGAAGAGTATTCCAATTCTGTTGAACTGTTACTATTTGAATATGTAATAGTTTGAGTTGTTGAATCACCTGAAACTAATGAGACATTTATTGTATTTTCAGAAATCGTGAACGCATTTTCTGAAATTGAATTATTATAAACAAATTCACTGTATTCACCAAAGTCACACTCTCCCCATTTGATTTTAAAATAACCATCTTCTCCCCAAGAATCTCCCCAACTATTTTTAACTATCCAGCATTCCAATGAATCAATCCAGCCAACAATTAAAACGGCGTGTCCACCCTCTTCTACATCTGAAGTTTGCTCATATACTCCACCGGAATATGAATAAAAATCATCATAAACAGTATATGATGCTGATAACGGATGACGATAAACTGCATTTTTTATTGTATTCACATCAGCAATATTTGAAGTAATATATCCCCAATCGGGAATCGTTATAGCATTAGTTTTCCAATCGGAACAGCACTCACTGCTATCTATATCTGTTCCTTCATAAGGGAAACAAGCTTCATGTGCAATCCCTCCATAACTTATTATAAAATCCAATGTGGCACCAACATAATATCCACTATTAGCATCGGCATTAGGATTGCAAGAGATTAAAAATTGTTCTGACAGATCTATGGCAGAATCTGGCATGGAATTCTTTATTTTCCACCATGCTTCGAGTTGACCAGTTGTAGAAAATGACCAGCAAGACCCGGCAGGAGATTGATTTTTTACAATAGTTACCCAATCTGTTCCATTTTTATCTCGCCAATCAAATTCACTTGGTAGATCTTCCACCATTTCCAATTGTAATATATTGCCTTTTTGTAATTTTTGTGTTTCTCTTTTATAATTACATAATTTTTTCTGTTCTTCTTTTGATAAACGAGTTACCCAGTTTTCACCAGCTTCCCAATTTGCACCTTTTTCTTCAATCGCTTTTTGAATTTTTTCAATTTCGCTAGTTGCTGAAAAAGCAACAGTAACAAAAAGAATAATAGTTAAAAATGTTAATATTTTTTTCATCTTTTTTCCTTATTTAATATTTTTCAAATTTTACAATTTTTTCTTTTCAATAAATATTATATTGAATTTATTTATCTTTTCCAATGAAAAAGATCACAAAATAAAATGGATTTTAATTTACAAATTCTCACTCATAAATTATTCTTTGCCCTTTGCGTGAAATTCCTTACATCATCTGTCTCACATCTCATTTTGCAAATAAAAACATTTAAATAAATAAATATTTTGATTATATTATACCTGTTATGAAAAAGATCCCACGTTTATACTTTTACATTTTTAAAGAACATTTAGCACCATTTTTCGGTTCTTTATTTATTATTTCATTTTTATTTTTAGCTCAATATTTGATTCAACAGTTAGATAAATTGGTCGGCAAAAACTTAAGTCCTTTTGTAATGATAGAATTTATCCTTTTAAATTTAGCTTGGGTGGTAGCTCAAGCAGTTCCAATGGCTGTTCTGATATCTACTTTGATGGCTTATGGACGTTTAGGGGAAGATAATGAATTAACTGCACTAAGAGCTTCCGGAATAAATTTTAGAAAGATCATCAAACCTTCTCTACTTTTTGCAGCTTTAATAACAATTTTTCTTATATTTTTTAACAATAATATTTTACCTGACGCAAATCATAAAGCTAAGTTATTAAGAAGAGATATTTCACGAAAGCATCCGGATCTTAGTATTGAAGCGGGTTATTTTTTAGACGATATTCCGGGTTATCATCTATTCGTAAGAGAAAAGAAAAATGATACATTGAAGAATATATTAATTTATCACACAACAGAAAATAACGAACAGGTAACTATTTATGCTGAACGTGGCATGTTAGAGGTAGTTGGTGACAAAGTTATTCTAAATTTATACAACGGAGAATTTCATGAATTACAAAGAAGTGATTCTGATATTTATCGTATTTTAAATTTTGATAAACACAAAATTGTGATTCCTGTTCCGGATCTATTATTAGATAGAAAGGATTCAAAATATCGTGGTGATAGAGAAATGAACATTCAACAAATGTATGAACGTGTTAAAATAAGCAAAAAATATAAGAATAATATTCGTACAAGGATTTTAGATAAATTTAAGTTATACAATTTAGATACTTCAAAAACAAAACTATCCGCCATGAAAAAGATATTAATTAGTGAAATAACAGCATATCAGGTGGATTCATTAAAATCAAATATTACTCAAGGTAAATCCAAATTCTATAAAAGAAAAGTTAGAAAACTAAATAATTTAAAGAACAAACTTAAATCAAATATTAAAATATATAATGAACATACCAAACAGGAAAATAAATATTTGGTTGAAATCCATAAAAAAATATCCATGCCCGTAGCATGTATTGTATTTGTTTTAATTGGGGCACCACTGGGAATGTTATCAAGAAAGGGAAATCTTGCTGTTGCCGGCTCTTTTAGTTTACCCTTTTTATTTGTATATTGGGCGTTGCTAATGGGTGGAGAACGGCTTTCTGATCGAAATTTATTATCTGCATGGCTGGCAATGTGGAGTGCAAATATTATTGTTGGGTTTATTGGAATTATGTTAACTTGGTATGCTATTCATGAGAGAATAAATATTAATATTATCAAATTATTAAAATTCAAAAAGAAGAAAAAGGGAAACCAATGATCACAAATTATTTAGATAAAAAACCAAAAATCGCAGATTCTGCAAAAATCTTTCCAAATGTTACTATCATTGGAGATGTGGAAATTAGTGAAAATGTAAATATCTGGCCAAATTCTGTATTAAGAGCTGATATCAACTGTATAAAAATCGGAAAAAATACAAATATTCAAGATGGTACGGTTATCCATGTTGATTATGGAAATGATTCAACGATAATTGGTAAAAATGTAACTGTCGGACATAGCTGCACGATCCATGGATGTAAAATTGCATTAAATACTTTGATCGGAATGGGAGCAACAATATTGAGTGGGGCAAAAATTGGTGAAGGGTCTATTATTGGTGCAGGCGCATTAATAAAGGAAAATTTTGTCGTTCCAAAACGAAAATTAGTTGTTGGAGTACCCGGGAAAATAGTCCGAGATATTAGCGAAGATGAATATAAGAATATATTGGAATCAGTAAAAGAGTACAAAAAATTATCATTAAATTATGAAATAAAGGAATAAAAAAATGTTAGCATATTCAGTTATTGAAAAGAAACAAGCGGGAAAAGAATTAAATAAAGATGAGCTAAAATTTTTTATTATTGGTTTTTTAAACAAAGAAATTCCAACTTATCAAATGTCAGCACTATTGATGGCGATTTATTTTAAAGGAATGACAGAAAAAGAAACCACTAATTTATTGGATATTATAATCAATAGCGGTAAAAAAATAAAATTCAAAAAGTCAGATAAATTTATTGTTGATAAACACAGTACAGGTGGTGTAGGTGATAAAATTTCTATTATTTTAGCTCCACTTTTAGCTGCAACAGGAAAAGTAAAAATTCCGATGATTTCGGGAAGAGCTTTGGGGCACTCCGGTGGAACCTTAGATAAATTAGAAAGTATTCCCGGATTCACAACAAATATGAGCATTGAACAATTCAAAAGACAGACAAATAAAATTGGATGTGCTTTAATTGGCCAAACCGATGATATCTGTCCTGCTGATAGAGAATTGTACGCACTAAGAGATGTAACAGCTACAGTACGTTCCATTCCTATGATCTGCGGATCAATATTAAGCAAAAAAATTGCCGAAGGAATTGAAGGATTAGTTCTGGATGTCAAAACCGGAAATGGAGCATTTATTCAAGAATATTCAAGGAGTTTGGAATTAGCGAAAAAATTAAAATATTTTGGTGAAAATTATGGTTTGAAAGTCAGAGCTGTAATTACCGATATGGATCAACCATTAGGAAATAAAATTGGTAATTGGTTAGAGATAGAAGAATCGCTCGATGTATTAAAAGGAAATGGGCCGACTGATGTAAAAGAGGTAACATTGGAATTGGCCCAAGAATCTTTAATGATAGAAAATCCGACAAGAAATGTAAATGAAATAAAAAAAGAATTAAATTATCTGATCGATAGCGGAGTAGCTTTTGAAAAATTAAAGGAAATTGCAAAATATCAAGGAGGCAACACTTCATTTTTAGATAATCCTCAAAAATATAAAAAAGCAAAATATATCAAAGATGTTATTGCAAAAAAAACAGGTTATTTACATAAAGTCAATTCAATGCAACTTGGATTAGATGCAATCGATCTTGGGGCCGGACGACGAACAAGTGAAGATAAAATTGATCCTGTTTCGGGTATTGAAATACACAAAAAGATTGGAGATAAAATAGAGAAAAATGATCTTATTTTTAAAATACATTCAAATGACAAAGATGCAGTGAAAAATATTGAGAAAAAAATAGAATCAAGATTGGAATTGTCAGAAGAAATAATCACAAAGAAAAAACTGATCATTGAAAAAATATAGATAGGGTGATTGGGCGACTTTGTAATATGACAACTTAGTGTTTTAGCGAGAAAAACATTTCCTCAAATCACAAAATGAACACTCAAAAATCCGGAATTATTATAATATGATTCTCTATTCGACTGTTTTATTTTCTGTATATTATAATTAACATTTAATATTCTTTTATATTTGATAGATAAATTTACACCTTTTCTATAAGAATAAAAACTCAAATATTTTTTATTTGATATATCATATCTATATTCAAAACGTTGAGAATACATTGGACCTATATTAACCGATAAATTTTTAAATTTCTTAAAACCGGATAGAGATACTTTATATTCGAATTTATCATTAGTTAACTCTTGATAAAAATTATTCCAATCTAGAAAGCCTCTATCTTCCCATCTGAGAAAAAATTGAAAATTTGTTCCACGCCGATGATCAAAAAAATATTTAAAATTTTGATCTAGTTTCAATCCTCGAAATACCATACTATTGATATGAATAAATGGTAGATTTTCATGATCATAAACAAAAAAATTAGTATATATTTCCTGATGTGAATGCCAAATGATTCTATCAGGTATATTTAAGACGAGATTTGATTTTAATGAAAATATTCTATTCCAATGATTCTGAGCCGATCTTTGATGCCACAAATATACCAAATGGTGAAAATAAAAATTACCCGATATCTCAAAATGAAAAAACGAATTAATTTTGTGCCTCCATTTCATATTGATAGAATAAGACAACTCATCTCTGTCATCATAATTAGAAGTATCCGGCGTATTAAAATTTAATAAAGAAGCAAAATATTTGATTTCAACACTATCATTATTCGAAAATTGATATGAAGATTTGATTTTAAGATTCTTCTTGTCAAAGGTATATCCGACAGGTAAATGTATTCCTTCAGATGTGGCTTTCGAATTATATTGTTTGTATTCATTTGACAAATAAAATGTCGTTTTTAACTTATGGAAATTATTTGTTAATCTGATCTTATTGTTAAATTCAAACCTCTCATATATACGACTTACCATAGAATCTGAATATGTAAACCTATGTTTATCATTATTTGAAATATATTCCACATCATAATTCATTTTTGAGTTTGTGAATAATGGAAAAGTCAAACTATTTCGTATGTTGTAGCTTTCATTTAATCTTTTTTCAATATTATTTCCTGATTCATCAACAAAATATTCTCGATTGATG
>LSCC01000088.1 GCA_001577215.1 Fidelibacterota bacterium TCS52 | reverse complement strand
GTGTTCTATATTTTTTAAGTAATTTTTTAAAGTCTTTTTTAAATTCCGGTAACTTTGTTATTTCATTGAATATTTTATTCTTCATAAAATCTTACAGAATATGGATCAGTTCGATAAAAGACGGATTCGTAATCGATTATTTCTCCATCACGTGTTGATAGCCAAGGGACATCATTATGCACATAATTAGTAATAGTGTTTGCATTCATTTTTCCTAATTTATTTAATACATCATCAATTAAAAATATTTCATTTGCATTTAATTTTGATAGATCTGGTTCTCGCAATGCAAGATATTTTGTTTGTGGATATTTAAAATAATTATCTTTTAATTTTCGTATTTCATTATTTTTTTCCATATTTTTAATTATTGTAACAAGTTCCTTAGGTGTCGGGCCGTAATGGTTTTTAATATAGGTTGCACCTAATAATTGTTCTTCGTATTTTTCATAATAATCAAAATCAATAAAATACAGTAGTTTATTTAAGACAGTTTCACCGAAATTAGGTTTTCCTCCGACTTTCTGTAAAATATATAATAAAGTCTCTTTGATTTTGATTATTTTCTTTTGTGGTACACTAATTCTTATATTATTATGAGTACTCTTTTGGTTTGATTTTTCTAAAATAACCTCAATATCATTTTTTAAGTTAAGTAATATATCAGAAGAAATATTAAAAATTTTTGATAATTTAAATATTTCGCCGGCAGTAATTTTTCTTTTTCCATTTTCAATTTGAGATAAAGCTACTCTTTGGATACCAATTTTTTTAGCAACATAATTTTGAGAAAGATCTAATTTATCTCTAAAGTATTTAATTTTCTTCCCAAATTTTTTATTATAATCAATCATATAAACATCTCCCTTTTATATAATATAATAAATGTAAGATAACATGTCAAGATTAAGTTATAAAATCTTACATTTTTTGATAAGTTTACTTTAAAAAAAGAATTATTTATTTAATTTGTCTGACTATATTCTATATATAATTTAATCAGATATGATTTTAATATGATATTTTCTATTTCTTGGTCCGTCGAATTCACAAAAATAAATTGCTTGCCAAACACCGAGAATTAATTTGCTATCTTCAATAATAAGTGAAAGTGATGAACTAAAAAGCGATGATTTTATATGACTGTCGCTATTTCCTTCTGCATGTAAATAGTTTGGCTCATCTTTTGGTATCAATTTATTGATCTTATAATCGATATCTATTTTTACATCAGGATCGGCATTTTCGTTTATTGTGATTCCCGCAGTTGTATGTGGTGTAAAAATTACAACAATGCCACTATTAATTTTTGAATCATTAATTTCTTTTTGTATATCATGAGTAATATCTAAAAATTCTGTTCGTTTATTTGTAATAATTGATTTTTTAATTGTTTTCATAATTCAAAAAAAACTCCCAATTAAAATTGAGAGTTTTTTATTATTGTTAATTTAGTTTTTATTCAGTTACTTCTTCTGGATTTTTAAGATTTAGTATCAATAATGTAGCCACCATTACAACTAATAATATTATTGTAGCATAACCGTATTGTTTACTTGAATATTCAATAAGTCTATTAAGTCTTCCAATCAAAAGTGAGATACGACCCATAACAGCAAAGCCGAATGAAGCTCCAAAAGAGATCATCAAAAAGTAAATTCCTACTCTTGATAATTTTCCGAATATTCCTTTATGTTCAACTGAGAAGAAAAAGTAAAATAATCCTGTAACAGTTCCGACAATCAATACAAGATTATTTAACGCTGTTCCTAAACTCACTCCCCAGAGTGGCAAAATAGATCCATGAATTTGAGCAATTACATTAGAACTCATAAAACCGTAAATTCTAAGACCCGCGGCCATTCCAACAACATAAGCAAGCGACCATCTACCCAACCAATTAATGTTTGGAATTAAACGAGCTAACATGAAAAGTCCGAGAAAGAAAGCTATGATGTACCATAAATTTTGTGTCTGGTCCCCAGGAATTCCATTTTCAGGGAATATGTTGTTACTGAACCAATGTAGTCCGTTATAGATTTTATACCAGAATTGATTGAATTTTGATAATGTTGAAGGGTCATCTACATGTGGCCACAGGCGACCAAATAAATTTGGCCAAACTTGATTCCAAAATGCGATCGTTCCCCAATATGCAGCGGAAACACCAACATAAACATGTTCCGCAACTTTATAAAATGGATTATCTTTATATAAATAACTTAAAATTGCTAATGTTAAAAATACAGTAATCCAAGCTCCAAAAATACTTCCGAATGACATATTTATCTCCTAATATTTTTTTTCTTTTTTTCGTTTATAGAAATAAGAAACATTCCCAATAATAATAAACAATACTATAACAAGGTGAGCAAGAGATTGAGCATCCATCGATTTTCCGGCTTGACCTATTTTTGGGTGAATATTGTTTTTTACTAGTAATTGTTCATATTCTGCAGCACCGGGCATTCCAGAAATAATTCCTTGCAATTGTTCTGATTTTACATAAGGTAATATTTCATTTACTTGAATAGAAGTTACGCCTGTACTTGTTTTTATTTTTAAAGGATCTGATGCATATTGTACCCATTCTCTTGATCCCGGATATCCTGCTGATAAACTAAATACAAATCCAATATCTTTTAAGGATTTAACACCATTCATTAGTGGAATATTTTTAATTTCCGTAGTTCTTGAATCGACTGTAAAATTTGCAGGAAAACTTCTGGTAATTCCTTTTATAACTGCCTCATTTCCAGGACGATAACCAAGATTAACATAATCCACTCCATAAGTCAAATTAAACTCATCAACGGCTACTTTTTTTAAAGCTTGACGAGCCATAAACAATCCATCCGGCCATAAACATGTAACTATTATACGATTTTCATTAGTAAATAAATGCCTTAGAACTGCAATCGCCATTGGATGAATTTCTGGTTTTGTTGAAGGTCCGTAATCAAATGATACAAGGACTTTTTCATCTTTGGGAATATTATCTATTGCATTAAATGCATCTATTGTTAAATTAGTTGGTTCTACTGGTAGCCCTAAAGGAAATATTAATGGTAGTAAAACGACAACCGCAATAATCAAAAATAAATATCTTCTGTCTATTTTATCTAAACTTTCTAAAAATTTACTCATATTATTTCTCCCCTAAGAATGATTTCTCGATACCCAAAATAACTCTTAATGATGTTCCCACTATTCCCAATCCAATTCCGATCATAATAGCTCTAGCTCCTGCAGCATTTGGAAATTGATATATCCATTCTTGTAATATTTCTAAACGAAGGAAACTGAAAAACGAATCCTTCGGTATCCAGTTAGTAATAAATACACCCAATGGAACTCTTCCGATCATAATAATTATTCCAGCCACCAATAAAATTGTCGCTTCCAAGTTTCTGATCTTAAAAGCTCTGTAAGATGCACTTGCAACAAAAAAAGCTAATAATGCAAACATGGTAGCACTTAATGAAGTAAAAACATTTTTAAATATCCAAGCGAAATAAGTATTGTCTTGTTGCAAATGTCCGCCCCATTTAACTTCTTTTACTTCAATAACAGCACCAGCCGTTTCTAAACGATTTTTAAAATCAATTGCACTATTTTGAGTATAAAATTGTTTCTTTATTTTTATACCATCACCAGCATCTTGAGCTGTATAAGTGTTATTTGCAACTTGATTATCTATTTGCAGTTCTTTAGAAATTTCATTTACAATAGCATTTGGGTTATTTCCTATATCTGTTAATACAAGAAAATGCCCGCCTTTCAGAATAAATCCAAAAGTAAGTGTAATAAAAAATCCTAAAATAGCTGCTAAACTGTATTGCCAACCCTTTTTTCTGTGGATTAATTTTGTGCTTTGTATTTTTAACAGGTTTAACGCTCCTAAGATCATTGCAAAACTTGCAATAATATCAAACCATTGTGTTGCATGTATTTCAAATGCATCAAAAGGACTGTGTGGAATAAACCAAGATGCTAACATTGTAACACCAACAATAAATACTATAGCTAAAGGTATATATCTTTTTAAAAACATATTATCTCCTATCCAATTTCAAATAATTTTTTAAA
>LSCC01000087.1 GCA_001577215.1 Fidelibacterota bacterium TCS52 | reverse complement strand
AAAGAAGAAGTAAAAGAAGAAGTAAAAGAAGAAGTAAAAGAAGAAGTAAAAGAAAAATAAGAAATATTATATATGTTTCAAATTAAAAGACGGATTTATTCCGTCTTTTTTTTATCAAAAATATTTAAATTATTTATTGTAGAAATTCACATATTTTTTTATTTTTATACATGAAAATATTGAAAAATATAAAATGAAATTAAAATTATCTATATTGTTCTTTATTATTCTAATGTTTTTTCAAATCTCTTATGCAAAATTTGAATCAATTGAAATTAAAATAAAAAACGAACAACCATATAAGGTTGTTGTTTTTGATAAATTTGAAAATGATACTTTATACTTAAAAATGTTTAATTCTATTTATCCTGTTTCTATCAATTCTATTGAATATATAAAAATAATAAATAAATCAAGAGCAGGATTGGGTTTTTTAATTGGAACAACTGCTCTTTCAATTTGGACTTATTTTATTTATACAAACGACAATTCTAATAAAAAATTTTTCGATGATTTTTATTTCCCACTACGTATATCTTTTTCTGCACTTTTAGGTGGAGGAACTGGAGTATTATTTGGTTCTTTTATTGGCATAGACACTAAATATAACTTTGATAAACTTACTATTGAAGAACAACGAGAGACGATAATACAAATTATGGACGAACAAAAATGGGGAATTGATTCATCAAATAAAAGATCAAAGAGGAAAAAATGAAATTAAAATTACATCAGTACGATCTGCCATTAAAATATAAATTCGGTATTTCACGAGAAACAAGGACTGTCCAAAAAACTGTCATAGTTGAATTAATCGACAAAGATCTCCATGGTTACGGAGAATGCGTTGCAAATCATAAATATTATAAATTTACCGTAGAAGATATTTTCAGCGATTTACAAAACATTAAAACCAAATTAAAAAATATTGATTTACACAATAAAAAACCAAAAGATATTTGGAAAGAATTGTCACCCAAACTATCTCATAATCCTTTTGCACAAAATGCTCTGGATATGGCAATGTATGATCTGTGGGGAAAAATTCACAACAAACCAACTTATGAATTATTAAACTTAAATCCAAAAAATAATCCTTTTACCGATTATACAATTGGAATTGACACAATTGATGTTATGGTAAAGAAACTAAAGGAATATTCTGATTGGCCGATTTTCAAGATCAAATTAGGAACAGAACATGATATTGAAATAATGAAAGAGTTAAAAAAATATACTAAAGGCATTTTGAGAATAGATGCAAATTGTGCCTGGGACGCTGAACAAACAATAGAATATTCAAAAGAATTGAAAAAAATAGGTGTTGAATTTATCGAACAACCGCTACCGGCAGATGATTGGAAAGGAATGAAAAATGTCTACAAAAATAGTGCCTTACCAATCATAGCAGACGAAAGTGTGATAAAAGAAAGTGATGTTGAAAAATGTTATAAATATTTCCATGGTGTAAATATAAAAGTTGTAAAATGTGGTGGCCTCACTCCCGCATTAAGAATGATACGAAAAGCACGAACATTAAATATGAAAATAATGGTTGGTTGTATGACGGAATCCACAGTTGGAGTTTCAGGTATCGCTCAATTATTACCTTTGTTGGATTATGTCGATATGGACGGTCCACTTCTTCTTGCAAAAGATATTGCTAAAGGTATAACAATTAATAAAGGAAAAGTATCTTATTCAAATATTCCCGGCAATGGCGTAACTTTGACCGGGATGAAATGATATGATATAAAATTCCCCCTACATTAAATTTGTTTGGAAACTATTTAACAAAAATTTGTTTTGTGATTTTTTTGTAAACTTTTATTATTAATTTAAGGTTATTATCATATTTTTATGCAATATAAATTTATTCATACTTATATTTATAATGATAGTGATAATAATGATAGTATTTACCATATAATAATGTCTTTGATGTCACTTCATTAATCACTCCACCTATCAATGGTGTTTTTGTATTTTTCATAGTTTCAAGAGTATGTTTAATTAATTCCATATCTGTTATTTCTGAACGAGTTACGAAAAATAGGCCATCAACAAACTTACCAATTAATATAGGATCGGTAACAGCGAGAACCGGTGGGGCATCAAAGAATATTTTGTCGTATTTTTTGCTTAATTCTTTAACCAAATCTTTCATTTTTTGAGAACCAATTAATTCAGATGGATTTGGAGGAATATTACCTGATGGCAGAATTGAAAGATTTTTAATATCTGTTCTTTTAATTGTTTCGTCAAATGTACTTTTCTTTATGATTAATTCCGAAAGTCCCGGACTTCTATCAAAATCAAACATTTTATTGATCACCGGTTTTCTCATATCAGAATCAATTAATAATGTTTTATGTCCAAATTGTGCAAATGAGATGGCTAAATTTACGATTGTTGTGGTCTTGCCTTCTCCCGTAGTAGCGGATGTAACTGCAAATGAGTTTAATTCTTTATCTATTTTTGTTAATTCAATATTAGTTCTAAATGATCTGAAGGCTTCTGAAATTGGTGACCGTGGTTCTTGGTGAGTGATTAACTTGCTCTTTAAATATTTCTTATCTGATATATGTTTTTTCCCTTTACTTGTGCCGATTTTTGGAATAACTGAAAGCACAGTAACTCCCAACCTTGTTAGATCTTCTTTGCCCTTAATTGTATTATCAAGCGACTCTTTTATAAATGCAATTGCAAATCCAATACCAAGTCCAAGAATTGTACCAATCAGTACATTCATTTTTTTCTTTGGCTTTATTGGCGCCATATTAGGAATTGCCTTATCAATAACATAAATTGAACCGATTTTACTAGCTTCACTTATTCTTGATTCTTCATATTTTTCCTTCATCATTATGTATAGCTTTTCATTGACCTGCTGAGTTCTTTTCAATCTAATAAAATCTATATTTTTCCTAGGCAAACTTTCTAACTGATTTAAATAATAATCGTTTAATTTTTTATATTCTTTTACTTTTGCATTTAAACTGATTTTTTGAGTTTCTAATTTTAAAATGTTATCAACAATATCCTGATTTGATTTAAATGGACTCTCCGGGCCTGGAATATAACCCGAACTTAAAAGTAATTTTGTTTCATTAGTTAATCGTTTTTGTAAATTTTTTATTTCATCTTTTATCGAATTTATATTTACAGATGATCCCTGCATTTGATTTTCAATTTCAGCTAAATTAGCTTCCTTACTTGCAATTGTTTGTTTTAAGAAATTTATCATCGGATTCGCAACTCTAAGTGTTTCATTTAATAA
>LSCC01000086.1 GCA_001577215.1 Fidelibacterota bacterium TCS52 | reverse complement strand
CAGCAAAATAAAAGAGATAAAATTGTTGTCAAAATTATTACCTTTAAATATCGGACTCAACAAAATGGAACAGATGTTTCATTTTTTATTTGAAATTTCTCAACGCGATGAAATAAATATTAAATCAATTTTAAACAATATAGATTTTGAAGGAGCATTTAAAGCTCCCACTTCAAAAGATAAGCAAGATATTGTGAAAATTTTACATAAGAAATTATATGATCTGCGGTATCCTCTGCAGTCACAATATTTAAAAATAATTAATAAAAAAATTGATAATTTAAAATTACTAAACAATATTAAAATAAGATATGATAAGACATTTGAACGAGCGGGAATTAATTTCAATATCAATATAAACAGAAAAAATGATCTACACAATTCAATTAAGTGGTTAGATAAAAACAGAGATAAAATTATAAACATTATTGAGAAAAAATAAATTTAATTATTATGATAAGTCCTAAAATTGAAAATATCTTTGTCGATGAAAAATTAAAATCAAAAGAGATCTGTAAAAAATATATTGCCAAATTTCCGAAAGCAAAATTAATTCCAATTACAAATGAAGAAAAAGAAAAAATATTAGAAAAAGTTAATCGATCAAAGAACAATATTTTTATCACAGAAGCAAAAGGCGATATTTTCAAACCTTGCCCTGGAACTGATGAATCACATATTTGTTGTCAATATTGGGTGATCAATCAAGTTTGGAATTGTCCTTTAAATTGCACTTACTGTATTTTGCAATACTATTTAAAAAGCCCGATGATAATTACTTACATCAATTACGAAAAGATGAAAGCAGAGATTACAAAAAAATTGGATAGCGAACCAAAAAGATTTTTTAGAATTGGAACCGGCGAATTGGGCGACAGTTTAGTTTATGATAATTTGAATAGATCAGCAGAAGAATTTATTAAATATTTTGTGAATAAAAACAATGCTATTTTTGAATTAAAAACCAAATCGGATAATGTTGATCATCTGTTGGAGAAAAACCATAATGGAAAAACTGTAATATCTTGGTCGTTAAATCCATCTGAAGTAATAAAAAATGAAGAACCAATGTCAGCAAAACTTAATGAGCGATTAACAGCTGTGAAAAAAGTGCAAGATGTCGGTTACAAATTAGGTTTTCATTTTGATCCGATAATATATTATGATAACTGGAAAGAGGGATATTCATATTTAATTAAAAAACTTTTCAAAGTTGCAAAACCCGAAAATATTACCTGGATATCGATGGGAAGTTTGCGTTATCCTCCTGAAACAAAAGATAAAATTATTGAAAAATTTCCAAAAACAAAAATTGTATATAGCGAAATGTTTCGTGGTAAAGATAACAAATCACGATATTTTAAACCATTACGAATAGAGATGTATAAATATATCTATTCGCTTTTACGAAAATATGGAAATAAAGATCTGTTTATTTATTTCTGTATGGAAGATAAAGATGTATGGCAAAAAGTTATAGGATTTTCTCCAAAAAATAATGCACATTTAGATTTTCTATTTGCAGAATATTTATATAATAAGTTTCCACAAATGAATATCCCCGAACCTATTTTTGATAATTATCAAAAATTTATTACGGAATAGCAGATTGAGTTTTTATTATTGAAAAATAATAAAATTTAAAAAATAGAAATACTTTTACTAACCAAATACTAAAACGGCTCTTCGTCTTTTTCCGTAGTTTTTTGGTTTGATTTTTTTCTTGCACCTAAAGGCGTAATTTTTTCAGCAACAATTTCTGTAATATAATGTTTGTTTTTATCTTTATCTGTCCAATCTCGTGTAATCAAATGACCTTCAAGATAAATCTGTTGACCCTTTATTAGAGTTTTGCTATATTCTGCAAGATTTCTCCAACAAATAACTCTATGCCAACTTGTCCTGTCTTTCCATTCACCTTTTTTGTCTTTCCATCTTTTATTAGTAGCAATACTAATTTTAGATGTAATTATGTCATTTGGAGTATATTTCACCTCCGGATCATGACCCAAATGTCCTACTAAAATGACTTTGTTAACTGAATTACTGTCCATTTTGTCCTCCTTTTTAGTTAAAAATTGTTATTATCACTTTTCCAAAAATCTTGATATCGTTTCTACTACTCTTTCAAGTTCATAAGTTATTCCCAAATGACCCCGATTATTATCAAGGACAAGTAATTCCGCTTCAACGAATGGAGCAAAATCAATTGCCGGTTGTGGATTGACCAAATGGTCTTGTTTGTTAACTATTATTAAAATATCTGCTTTTATTATTTCTGCCGCTTTTTTTTGTGAATTTTCATATTTTTTAAAAATGTTATGATCAATTATTGCCTCTAATTGACATTTATAATTTTTTGCCGGAAAATTCTTTGGTGAATATTCTTCATATTGATTGATAAATTTTGGAAATTCATTATAAGATGTTTCATTAACTCTATAAGATGGTGTAAAAGCACCCGCGTTCTGAAACATTCTTATTGATTTCATATATTCTGCTTCAGGAATATTATATTTTTCACCCATTTCAATTATTCCAATTTCAGCTTTATCTATCAATAGATCATAAGAAGAAGTTCGTGGAGTGCAGACATAAGTTATAGATTTTTCTGCAAAATCCGGATAAGATACAATCCATTGAAATGCTTGCATACTCCCCATTGACCCGCCAACTATTGCCTTAACATGATCAATATTTAATTTTTTCTTTAATAACAGGTATTGTGAATTTACCATATCGGTTATTGTAATATTGAAATATTTTTTATTTACATTCTTGTCAACATTTGAAGGTGAATATGAAACACCATTTCCTAAAGCATCAACGGCAATAATGTAATACTTTGAACTGTCCAAGAAACCCATTCCATTTACTAAATTATCTAAATTTTCACTTGTTCCACCAAACCAAGTCGGAAATAAAATAATATTATCCTTTCGTGAATTTATTTTTCCAAAAGTTCTATAGCCAATTTTACATTCTGAAATTATTGCTGAATTTTCTAATTTAAAATCAATCAAAGTCGCATACTTCTGTTTGGTTTTGCCATTAACAGCAAGAGTAAAAATGATTAAAAATAATAATATTTTGCTAATTTTATGCATTTTCAATAATTGTTTTATCTAAAAATAATTACATATAGAATATAAAACTAATATATTTAATATCAAAGATTTTATCAAAAAAAAAAATGATTATATGTTAATAAAAGGAATGTATTTTATGAATTATAAATTGAATTTCTAATCTTTATTCATGTTCTTTATTTTTAATGATTGTTGGTTGCTAACTTAATTCCGACCAATTTCTAATTCTTAATACACAATATTAAAATTATTCAAATCATCAATAAACTCTTTAATTAACATTACCCCCCACTGAATGCTTGTTTCATTTGTCGCAAAGGCAATTCTAATATATCCTTCTCCTCTATTGCCAAATATTTTTCCCGGTATTGTGAGTATATTTTTTTCTTTATTTAACATTTCAGAAAATTTTTCACTTTGAATTGGTTTATCTAAATAATCGCTATATTTAAAAAACAAATAATACCCTCCGGCTGGCTTAACAAATGATTTAAGTCCTTGTTTGTTAAAAGATTCTATCATTAATTTTCTGCGATTAGATAAAAATGACAATATTTTATCACTCGATTTTTCACCACTACCTTCCAAAATACGAATTGCTAATTGTTGACTAACTGTCGGGGCACAAGTAACGGAAAATTTCCTTAAAATATTTAATTTTTGATTAATATTTTCGCTACTTAAAATCCATCCTAATCTCCAGCCGGTCATACTAAACATTTTTGACAAAGTTGTAAAAACAATCACATTTTCATTTAATCCGGATGCAGTCAAATACTTTTTTTTAGAATAATGAATTTCATTATATGATTCATCTACCACTAAAAAAATATTCTTCTCTTTACTAAGATTAGCCATTTTTTTCATATCATCAAATGAAATTATTTGACCGGTTGGATCCAAAGGATTATTCAATATTATCATTTTAGTATTATCATTGATCTTGTGCTCTATGTTTGAAACAGTAAACTGATTTTCATCTGCATCATTAATTTTATACTCAGAAATATTTCCATTAGATAATATTATAGCTGCATCATAACTTGGATTTCTTAGTGCAGGAACCAATACTTCATCATCCTTTTTTATCAAAGATGTAATAATAGAATATAATGCTTCGGAAGCGCCTACTGTTACCGTAATACCATTAGGTCCTGGTTCATGATTAAACTTCTCTGCAATGAGTTTTCTTAATTTGTCTAATCCCTCGGTTGAAGTATAATTCAACTTACTAGAGAGTACAATATCTTGAGCAGCATTTCGAATTACAGCAGGAACAGGAAAATTTGGTTCGGAAATTGCAAAATCAATTTCATCTTTTGATTTGTTTTTATTTGAAAATTTTTTGAATATATCTGTTTTTTCTAATATTTGTTCTAATTTTTCATTCATAATATTTTTTATTTTTTTAAAAATAATATAAAATTATTCTAATTTCAATAAGAAAATGAACTTTCACCAATATATTCTCTAAGAATTGAAGTTGGCGGAATATATTTAGTTGCAACCGGTAAATATAGTTTTAGTAATTTACATAATCTCATTGCATCATTTTTTATTGGTGAGCTTATATCTATTTTTTGCAATTCCGATTCTAAGATCGGATGAAAAATATTCCATTCATATTCTAATGCACTATTAAAAATAATATCAGCATTCTCTTGAAAAGGAAAGATCCAACGATCTTCACCAGCTCTAACCGAAGGCCATCGTTTTAATGTCTCTTCCACACTGTAATTTCTAAATTGCATATCCCTCACCATTCTTCTCAGTAAACGAGTATCAGAAGTAGAAACACGGTTGTATAAATTAAAGTTTAATTGAGTGAGAGTGCTTACATAAATTTTTAATAATTTTCCTTTATCAATATCTTGAGTTAATTGAGGATTTAATCCGTGAATTCCCTCAATTAACAAAATTGTATTTGCTCTTATTTTAACTTTTTTATCACTTTTTTTTCTTTGCCCATTTTTAAAATCAAATTTTGGTAAATAAATCAATTCACCATTTAGTAATTTAACCAAATGTTCATTCAACAATTTATGATCTATTGCATTAAAATGTTCAAAATCATAATCACCATTTTCATCTTTTGGAGTTTTTTCTCTATTTACAAAATAATTATCTAAGGAAATATTAATTGGTTCTATGTTATTAATTCTTAATTGAATGTTCAACCGTTTCATAAATGTTGTTTTGCCAGAAGAAGACGGACCAGAAATAAATATTAATTTAACTTCATTGTTGGCTATCACATCTGCTATTTCACTTATTTTTTTCTCGTGTAAAGCTTCATATATCTGAATTGTTTCTAATATTTCCTTATGAGATTTAATTTTTTTATTTAATTGATCAACAAATTTAATGGAAAGCAATTCACCTCTATTTTCACTCTCACTAAAAACACTAAATAATTTTGACAAGTTTTGGACAGGTGGTAATTTTTCTATATTTTTCGTATTCAAAAATTGAAGTACAAACCCATCTTGAAATGGATATAAATTAAATTTCTTGATATAAGAACTTCTTGGAACTAAGGGTGATAAAAACCAATGATAGAAAGCATTAATTTTATTTATTCTTATTTTATTTAAAGAAGTATCTTCAAAAATTTTAAATCTACCATTTTTAAATTTATTGATTTTTGAAATTGAAACTTCATCTTCTTTGAATTCAATATCGTCTCTAATTAATAAATTCATTTTTATCTTCAACTGGTCAAGATAATTAGTAGGTAACTTTGATATATTGTGTGGTACACAATAAAAACCACTACTATACGAATGTTCTATTGAAATATTTACTTCAGGAAATAATAATTCTGAAGCAGTTAGCATTAATGCAGTTGTACTAATAGCTAAAACTCTTGCACCAGTATAATCAGACAAACTATAAAAATCTACAAATTGTGCTTCTGAAGAAATATTATTAATCAAACTCATCTCTTCTCCATCAACTGCCATTGAGAATATTTTCTGAGAGAGTTCAGGTAAAAATTCTTCAATAAATGATAAACCATTCTTATCATCATGTAAATTACATTTCTCTTCTATTTTCCCAAATCTATAAATCATATTTGCTAATATATAAAATATTTTTTATTAAACAAATTAATATTTATTTATTAATACTAACATATTTAATATGTAATTAATCGCTTTTACCTTTATTAGGTGAAAATTTTAAAATACAGCTCGCCCCAATTATTATTCCTACAAAATCAGCAATTACATCATAAATTGTTGAACTTCTATTTTGTACAAATAATTGATGAATTTCATCAGAAATACCATAACCCAATCCAATCAATAAAGTTAATAAAAATATATATTTTTTTGATATGTTCAACTGTTCATTATTTGCTTTAAATAATAAAATTCCTAATCCAAAATAAATACAACAATGCATCAATTTATCGAAACTAATAATTTTCAATTTTGGTAATGAATGTCCAGGAATTGATGAAGTGATAAATATCATCAATGCATAAATTATCGTTAACAATATATATTTATTCTTATAATAATACCTGATTTTCATCTATGACCATTTACTTTTTTTTAAATAAAACAACAATTTATAAAAAAGGGCAGTAAGAAAAGCACCCTTTATCTTATTATAACAATAAATTATTTAAATGTAAAACCAACATTCAACGTCGCAGATTGATATTTTCCAATAGAATATTCGCCTTGTAAATGTAAAAGAGCAATCTGTAAGCTAAATCCTAAATTCGTGCGGAATTTATTATCGCCTTCTAAATCGAAACTCACCTCTTGGTCAGTTGTAAGTCCGGGTATTGTTTCTGCTGAAATTGTATATGCAATATCAACTGTTGATTTGTCCATTCCTAAACCCAAATACGGTGAAAATTTGAATCCAGGTATGCCTATAGTTTTACCAATTTCAGTATGTACATTAATATTTTGTGCTTCAAACACATCACCAATCATCAAAGTTTGATAGAAACCACCTACGGCAACATCAAC
>LSCC01000085.1 GCA_001577215.1 Fidelibacterota bacterium TCS52 | reverse complement strand
TTAGAGACTGCTTATATTGGCACACCCCTCATGGTAATTTACAAGACCTCTTTCATTTCCTATTTAATAGCAAAATTTTTGGTGAAGATTAAGATGATAGCCATGCCAAATATTATATTAGGAAAAAAAATCATTCCGGAGATAATCCAAACTGATTTAAATCCCATTACAATAATAGAAAATATTGAATACTATTTAGAAAACAAAAAAAATTATCAACAGTTAACAAATGACCTGAAATTGGTCGCTAAGAAGTTAAAGGGTAAAAAACCTTCAAAAAAGGTAGCTCAAATAATTATAGATCAGATCAATGAAGCAAAAAAATAGATTTAGAATAGTTAAAAAATTTGGACCTCATCTGATTCGAGCCCTGATTGGCAGCCAAAAAATTAAATTTATTAATAAGAACAAATTTGAGAAAATCGAAAAAAAATATGGAACAGTCATCTATGCCTTTTGGCATAACAGGATGCTTCCACTTACATATACTCATAGAGATCAGGATGTACACATAATCATTTCTGAGCATAAAGATGGGGAATACATTTCTTTGGTCACAGATGGATTGGGATTCCAATCGATACGGGGTTCATCCACGCGAGGGGGAGTAAAAGCATTAAAAAAGGCAGTGGCAGTATCAAAAAATTATGACCTCGCAGTCACACCAGATGGACCTCAAGGTCCTAAATATACTGTAAATAAGGGAATCTTATATCTTTCTTATAGGTGCCAAAAACCTATAATTCCTGTTTCATGGGATAGTGATAGAAAATGGATTTTAAATACCTGGGATGATTTTATTATTCCGAAACCATTTGCAAATACAAGGCTTATTTATGGGGACGCTATATTTATAAAAAAGAAGGAGGATATAAATAGGATGAGGGCTTATCTTAAAACTAAATTAATTGCCTTAGAGAAAAAAGTAGAATTTTGAATTGCCTGTTATAAAATTATTATTCCAACCAATTTTAAAATCAAATACAATATTAAGAGTGAGCCAATACCGATAAAAACATATTTTAGTTCATTTTTGGGGAATAAATTTGTTAAATCGAGAGCTTCATCATCTGATTTATGACTGTGGTGCCTTTTTACTTTCTTTCTTCTCTTTGTTTTATTCACTTTTTTCGCAGCTTCAATTCTAAATTGATTCCTCTTTAGCCACTCAATCTTACCTTCGGGAGTTTGGAATGGGATAAGACCCTTACGACGTTTACTGTAAAATTCATCCATATCCAT
This sequence comes from Fidelibacterota bacterium TCS52, assembly GCA_001577215.1. Lineage (GTDB taxonomy): Bacteria > Fidelibacterota > Fidelibacteria > Fidelibacterales > Fidelibacteraceae > TCS52. The sequence continues at coordinate 4,361 of LSCC01000085.1, read as the reverse complement.
CTCGAGGGCAGCTCCCTCTTCCTTGGAAACTCTATATAATAATTTATCTTTATCCATAATATCTTTCGTTTAATTGTGAACAAAATTTTTAGGGCTTCAACTTTTAGTCAATTAATTTAAAAATTTTAAATTTATTCATATCTTCATAACCAAATGACTTTATAAATACTCTTAATATAATTTTCAGAATTAAGTAAAACTCCTAGAGTTCAAAATTGTGCAAATTAAATTTGCTTTGCACAATAATTGTGCATAATAAAACGTCAATTTATTTTTCATGAATTTCTCTCCTTTCTGTAACTTGCCTCTTTCAAGCATATTACGTTATTATTAATATTTTAATTAATTTTTGGCACAGATTTTGCACTAATATTAGTTGCCTAACAAAAAAAGATATGAAAGGAGTTATGTCATGAAAAAGGCACTCTTAATCATACTAACACTTGCTCTTTCCGCAAGTATGGCTTTTGCAGCAAGTGTTAATGGAATAGTAACCGATGCAGTTACTGGTGAACCAATTGAAGGAGCAACTGTAATATTTACATTTCAAGACAGTTTGAATCTATTATTGGGTCATGGTGGTGGACATCACGGTGGCGGACATCACGGTGGTGGACATCACGGCAACTGTTCTATCGTTACTACCACAGATGCTCAAGGTGTATATGAACTCTCAGATGTAGCTGAAGGTATCTATGATGCCAGAGCAAGAAAACAAGGTGAATATTCATCAGATTCCATAACAGATATAGAAATTAACGCTGCTACCGTTACAGTCGACTTTGAACTTGAACCCTGCTCCGGTCCTCCCGGCTTCCGAATGTTTTAGTATCCCGGTAAAAATGAAGAATAACCTGTTAATTAAATTTATAGCAGGTTATTCTTCTACTATTCCAAAATGTAAAAATAATAATTAGCCTTTAATCTGCTCATTCACTACATGTCTATAAAAATTGACTTAATTATCAAAATAGGAGAATTTAGTAAAATGGCGATGAAAAATTTAATGATTTTTATCATTTTTATTTTTTTAAATCTTCCCTTTCTTCTATTTGCCGGAGAAGATAGAGTGACTGATTACGATAAATTGTCAACTGCTGGCGAAAAAATCACAGCTGCAGGGACCATACAGTTTAAGGACTCTACTGCACATTTTTACTCCAACAAACAAAAATATAAAATCGTTTTCCCGGATAATCATTCTAAACTAAGTAGGGAAATATTAAGTGCAGACCTCATCTATATTGATGGAAAAACAAAGGGTGATAATATTGCTATTAACAGTATTCGCTATAATGATAACATAATTGAATTTTCATCCGAAGGTACTAATACTTTTAAAAAATACGATGTTTTTATTGACTATGATGGAGATGGAATCTGCGATGGAAGAAATACCAAACTTTTTTTTGGCGACAACCTCATAAAAAAATTAAAATCTTGCCAAAAAATTTTTGGCTCCCAAGAAAACATTAAATCTGCCGGTTCTCATTCCAAACATAATAAAAGTTCGGGAGGTCAAGGTGGCCATCATGGAGGTGGGCAAGGTGGAGGAAAATAATAAATAACATAAATGCGTAAATACTTACTTTTCCTTTGCCTTTCTATTTTAATATCTTCAAACCTCACAGCCCTTGAATTTGAGGGCAATATTCAAACCAAGTTAAGCAAAAATAAAACTCTTTATGATGAGAATTACTGGGAACAAAATCTCGCTCAGAATTCAACATTCATATTCAAAAATTACTTAATAAATATAAATAATGCTGTTTCTATTTATGACAGTTTATTAGCAAAACCAGAAACTTACTCAAAAATTCAAATATTCAAACCTTTTGATTACCTCAATTCTTCCATTTATGCTGATTATAAAAACAGAAATAATGATATGCAGGATTTTACATCAGTTGGAATTAAGATTTTTTACGACGGTCAAAGAAGTAGATCAATTTTTGAAATCGGATTATCAGGTAATAATTATAATTATTTTGCTAATAAAAACTTCTCACATTATAATTTTGCAACTTACTTTATTTATAAAAAATTTCTAAAAACCTTGGCGCTTAATCTTAGTATTAATTTAGCAACAAGAAATTTTTATGATAGTAAAATTGAAAATACTAACCTAATTAATTTGATTTCAAATAACTATATTTCCCTGCCGATAAAAAATAACATAGGATTAAAAACTGGATTTCTCATAAATACCAATTTAAAGAGTGACACATCCTGCACTCTTTACGAATTTACCGAATCATTCGATAAATTTGCTTACAATAATTACGAATTATACACTGGATTGACATGGAAGAAAACAAAATTATTAATCAAGACCAAAGTTACAGCAGCTTTTAGACATTATTTAAAAATTGCAACAAAAACCCCTTATGATGAATCCAAGGGTATCATAGAACTTAAATCAACTTATGATCTGACTAAAAAAATCGACCTAATTGGTTCTGTATCTTTTGAAGTAGCCAGGGCTAATAGTGACTATGAAATTGCTCATATATTTACCTTAAGTAGTAAATATAAATTTTGATATACTGTATTTCTGTAAGCCAAAAAATTACATAATTACTCAATTGATATGCAAAATAAAAATATATTCTTACAAAAAGAAAAAAGATTAAAATATATTTTAATAATTATAACTTTAATTCTCATTTTCATTTGGGGTTCAATTTATTATTTACAGCAAAAAAATTACAAGAATCTTTTAAAAGAAGAACGAACACATAGTATTTTTAATCTAAAAATGATTCAAAATAACGTAAGAGATGATATATATTCAAAAAATGTAATGAAATCTCTTCTTATAGAGCACAATAAAACTTTGATTCAATTAGCAATTAATACTAAAGATACGAAATTAATAGATTCTCTTCGAAAACAACTCCAGATTGGACAATTTTTTATAATAGACAGAACCGGAGAATTGATAACTTCTTTACCATCTGATACAAAACTAGAAATAAGTTTTGACTCGCTACCAACCTCAAAAGAGTATAGAATTTTATCGCCTAATAAAGAATATCTGTATTTATCAAAGTTTTATAATAATAGATGGTACATAGCAGGAATGGATAGTAAAATTATTAATGATCTATTAAACCCGGTCCAACTTTCTACTCTATTTCAGAATATAAGTGATCAGATATTATCCATTTATGAAGAAAAATCCAATCTATATCATATCCATTATATCGTTATACAAGATAAACAAGGTGTTATAGCAGCAACAGCAAACTTAAAAAAGATCGCTTCAATAAGCTCCGACAAATTCTTAGAAAATATAATTAGCTCTAATCAACCTGATTCTAGAATATCTAAACATAAAGATAAAAAAATTTTTGAAACCGTCATACCCAGTGAGTTATTTAAAAATTCCATTATAAGATTTGGCGTATCATTTATGAGAATCAAGGAGTTTCGCGATAAGCAAAATATTATGCTTGCTATTTATTCAGCATTTTTTATATTTCTTTTTATAAGTGAATATCTATTCTATAAATATTACAAAAATGTTAATCAAACAAGAAAAGAATTAGAGATGAAAAGACATATGGCAGAAATTGGTAAGTTAGGAGGAGAAGTTGCACATGAGATAAAGAATCCTCTTAATGCAATCTATATGTCATTACAACAATTAAAAATTGATTATGGAGCAAAAAATATCGACGATCTAAATGAATCACTTGAGCTAATTTACGATGAGATTGACAGATTAAACCAGATCGTGCAAAAGTTCCTTTATTTTTCACGCCCCAAAGAACTAAACTATACAAATAACAATGTAGGTAAATTCTTAAAAAGAATTAAAACTTTGTTCTCAGAGCAATGTAATAAAATGGATTTTAAATGTAAGTTAATTTCTGATAAGACTATTACCTGGGAATTTGATCGAGATGCTATGCAAACCGTAATTACAAATTTGTTGAAAAATGCTATAGAATCATTTGAGAACGTATCACTTAAACATCAAAAAATTGAAAAAAAAATAACAATAGATTATAAAATCAAGAAAAAGAATTTATATATTATCATAAAAGATAATGGAGAAGGAATTGATCCTGAAATTAAAGAAAATATCTGGAATTTTTATTTTACAACAAAAGATAGTGGAAGTGGTATTGGTTTACCAACAGTAAAAAAAATAATTGAAGAACATTATGGCAAAATTTCAATTATGAGTTCACCCCATCCGGGTACAACAGTTGAAATTATATTACCATCTAGGAGTAACTTATGAAAATTTTAATAATTGAAGACGATAAAAATCAACTAAAAATTCTCTCAAAATTTTTTAAAGATAATGGATTTACAGTTTTCTCAACTTCTAATGGAGAAGAAGGAATAAA
>LSCC01000084.1 GCA_001577215.1 Fidelibacterota bacterium TCS52 | reverse complement strand
ACAATTAATGAAAATATTTGACGAAAAACAACAATTTGATTATAGGAAGAAAAAGCATTTGCAATTAAATAATAACTTGATTAAATTTAATACAACTAGGGAATATGTCCGTGGGTTTGCCGAAATTGAAAAACTTACAGCAGAGAAAATTAAATGAATAATTTTTGTAATAAAAAATTTATTAAAGGGAAATATATAATATTAATCATTTTAATAACTATTATTTTTGGTTCTATTCTCTCAGCTCAATCAATTCAATTTTATCAAGAGAAAATCGAAATCGAAATTAATGATGATTATTGTTCTATAAGTGGCATTTATTATTTTAGAAATAATAATTCTCAAGATATTCGGCAAACATTATATTATCCTTTTGTAATCAATGATGAGATGTCTTTTCCTCATCATATTGAAGTAACAAATTTATCTAACTCAAAAACCGTTTTATATCGTTCTTCTGATAAAGGTGTATATTTTCCAATTAATGTTATTGCAGATAGTATAGCAATTTATAAAGTTATTTATCATCAAAAAACTAATGCAAATAAAATAGAATATATTTTAACGACTACTCAAAAATGGGGAATTCCATTTGAAGTTGCAGAATACATTATAAAGATACCTGAAAATTATAAAATAAAAAGTATGTCAATTGAACCGGATACAATAGAGATAAAAGATAATAAAAAAATATTAACTTCAAATAAAACAAATTATATGCCAACAACAAATTTTACTATAAATTGGGAGGACAAAAATGAAAGCAAGTAAAAGAATTTTTCAATTTACAATACTAATAATTATTATGTTTTCTGTAAATATCTACAGTAATCCAGTTGCTATTCACAACATTAATGAATTGTTAATTGACCATCAGGATTCAACTAATTGGAAATTAGAAATCACTGTAATTGATACAGGCAAATATTATTTAACATCATTAACAGACACTGCATATTTTAAAGATAGTATTTCTGTAAATTATAATGAATACATAATAATTACACAAGATAGTTTATCTAGTCCATTTTCGATCAATTCGCTTGGTGATCATATTACACTTTATAGGTCATCAGATAATAGAATAGATGAATTAATTTTTGGAAATGTTGCAAATTCTGAAACTCCGGCACCAAGACCGAATCAATCAATAAGTTTAATTTATGTTGGATATCACCATAAGTTCTATTTTGATAATTCTCCAACATTAGGTAATGCAAATGATACATTAGATGCAAGTGGATTTGTTAATGTATATGTAACTAATCAATTTGGAAATTCAGTAGAAAACGCAACAGTTAAATATGGAATTATTTGGAATCATCCGGGTGGAGTTCCAAATACTGATACAACAGATTCAAATGGTTATTTTAAATTTAAAGATGTGTCTTTGCTAACAAAAATTACAGTTAGCAAATCAGATTACGAATCAGCAGACACAACTATTTTGATCGAAATTGATTCTACAATAAATATTAATTTATCAATAACAGATACTTCTTCACAATCAATTGATGAAAGGTTTATTGCAATTGCCGAAGAGTATGATTTAAATCAAAACTTTCCAAATCCGTTTAATGCTTCCACTTCATTTACTTTTTCAATACCAAAAAGAGAATATATTGAAATTGCAATCTTTGATGTTAAAGGGAATAAAATTCAAGAATTGTTTTCCGGTATTCACGAAAGTGGAACTTATAAAATAGAATGGAATTCGAAATTTTTATCTTCCGGAACTTATTTTTATCAACTCAAAACAAATAATATTATTCAATCAAAAAAATGTGTAATACTGAAGTAGTATAAAATAATTTTTACAAATATTATTTGATAAAATCCATTTGCTTAAATATTTGTCTCTTTGGTTTGGATAGTTTTGAAAATATTCACCAATTAATTTTGGCGAAATGAGATCAATTGTATCCCACCAAGATTTATTAATTACCATGTATTCAAAAAGATTGATTATAATTTTTTCTTTAGTTCATCTAATTTTTTCAACGCTTCCAAAGGCGTCATTTCTTCGATTTTTAAATTACCTACTTCTTTTCTTAATTTTTCTTCTTTGGGGCCGAAAACATTTAATTGGATCGTTTTTTCACTTTTGATCTTTGGTTGTAGAACAGTTTCACCACTTGGTAACTTATGATCTGTGCTTGACAAATTGTTCAGTATTTCATTGGCTCTTTTTACAATTTCTTTTGGAACTCCTGCCATTTTTGCTACATGAATTCCATAGCTTTTATCTGCTCTACCCGGAATGATCTTTCTCAAAAAAATAATTTTATCACCGTATTCTTTTACATTTACATTATAATTTTTTACTCGATCAAGAATTATTTCCAATTCTGTCAATTCATGGTAGTGTGTAGCAAATAAAGTCCTTGCAGAAACCTGTGAATTATTATGTAAATACTCCACAACTGCCCAAGCAATTGATAAACCGTCATAAGTGCTTGTTCCGCGACCGATTTCATCCAATAATATCAAACTTTTCGAAGAAGCAGTATTTAGAATATTTGCCGTTTCGATCATTTCTGTCAAGAATGTGCTTTCACCATAAGCGAGATTATCGCTTGCTCCGACTCTTGTAAATATTTTATCAACTAATCCTATCTTAGCAGAAACAGCCGGAACATTGCAACCAATTTGAGCCATTAAAGTTATCAAACCAATTTGTCTTAAATAAGTAGATTTTCCCGACATGTTCGGGCCTGTAATAAGCAATATTTGATCATTTTCTGTGTCTATGTAAGTATCATTTGGAATAAAAGATTCGCTTGAAGGAAATAGCTCTTCAACAACCGAATGTCGCCCGCCTTTGATTTCCAATTTAGCATTTTCATTAACTTCCGGTCTCGTCCATTGATTTCTTATTGCTAGTTCTGCAAATGAACTTAAAATATCGATTTCTGCAATTATTTTTGAGTTTTGCTGCATTGAAGGAATATATTTAAATAATTTTTGGAGGAACTCACTATATAATTCTGATTCTAATTCTAATAATTTACTTTCGGCGCTAAGTATTTTTTCTTCATATTCTTTTAATTCCGGTGTAATAAATCTCTCGGAATTTACTAGTGTTTGTCTTTTAATATATTCCGGTGGCACTTTATCTTGATGTGTTTTTCTGATATCAATATAATAGCCGAATATTTTATTGTATCCAATTTTTAAACTTGGGATTTCTGTGCGTTTTCTTTCAGAATTTTGTAATTTAATAAGATAATCTTTTCCATGATAAGCGATTTTTCTTAATTCCGGCAGGTTAGAATGATATGTTTCTTTAAATACGTTGCCATCTGATATTTGCAAAGGCGGATCATTTTCTATACTTGTGTCAATTAATTCTATCAGTTCGTTTACTTTACCAACATCTTGGATCTTAAAATCTAAAATACCATTTAGCAAATTATTAATTTTTAGTAGTTTTTTTAGACTTAGTTTGATCTGCAATATTTCTCTTGGATTTATTTTTCCTGAGCTGATCTTTGAAGTTAATCTTTCAAGGTCAGAGATGTTATCCAACAATTTTCTTAATTTATCTTTTTGCTCGGAATTATCAATAAAATATTGAACATAATTTTGTCTTCTAACTATTTTTTTTTTTGATAATAATGGTCTGAATATCCAATTCTTCAAAGTTCTTGATCCAACTGAAGTAATAGTATCGTCTACTACATTAACAAATGTTCCTTTGCCCGTTTCTCCGGATAATCTTTGAAATAATTCTAAATTTCTAATAGTGAACTGATCTAATCCAACAAAGTTTTCAGTGTTTATTTTTCTAATAGAAGTAATATGCGAAAGTTGTTTTTGAAAATTTTCGTTTATATAATGAAAAATAGCTCCAACTATTTTAATAATGTTTGGTTGATCATTAATTCCTAATCCCTTTAGAGAAGTTGTTTGGAAATGACTGTTTATCAATTCTTCGGAATAAGTAATATCATATATCCAATCATGAAGTTTGGTAATTAATCCTTTATATTTTGGGAATATTTTTTTAATTCTAACTTTATCATTTTCATTAATAAGCAATTCTGAAGTTGGGTTGGAATTAAATAGATCTATTATCTTTTGTTCATCACCTTCCACTACATTAAATTCTCCGGTTGAAATGTCAATATAAGCAAACGCAATTCTTGATTCATCAAAATAGATGGCACCTAAATAATTGTTTTCAGATGAAGTTAAATATTTATCATTTACCGTAATTCCGGGAGTAACAATTTCTGTAATATTTCTTTTTACAAGTCCCTTTGCTTTTTTGGGATCTTCTGTCTGTTCACAAATTGCAACTTTCAAACCGGCTTTTAGTAATTTATGTAAATATGAATCTAATGCGTGATATGGAAATCCGGCCAATGGCGTTCGGGTAGAATCAGTTTTACCACGACTTGTTAGTGTAATGTTTAATACCCTGCTGATCTTTTTTGCATCGGCATTGAAAGCTTCATAAAAATCGCCCATGCGGAAAAGCATTATTTTATCAGAGTGCTTGGATTTTATTCTCTGATATTGTTGCATTAAAGGTGTTAATTTATCTTTTTTCACCATAATAGAATTTAATTAAATATTTAGATAAATAAAATAAATTTGTCCAAAAAAAATAGAAGACAGATAACGCGAATGAACTGGATTTAAGCAAATAAAAAAACCCGCTGAAAATTTTGTATTCTCAACGGGTAAAAATATTTATTATTGGTCATTTATTTTTTTATTTTGATCGTATCATTTGATTCTACGATTTCTACCGGTTGTGGTCTTTGCTTTCTTTTTCTATTGTTAAAAATATTATACCAAATAGTTGCTGTTCCTAAAAATATCCACCCAATCCAAGTAAATCCTCTTAATATAGGCACACTTATTAAAATATGTATTATGAGCAGACCTGAAATAAACGGTAACAGCCATTTATCATAAGATGGTATTTTTTTAGCTATTAAATTGCCAATCCAATTGGCGAGCACGAATTGTCCCATAAATATAAGTGCTCCATATATTACAAAATAAATTAATGTGAAAGGAATTGTTATAATAAATATCATTGTAATTACAGCTAGAATTGGAACAGCTAATAAATATAATAATCCCCATGCTACGATATTTCCCGGATGATCTTTTAATGTATTACCTGTTTTATTGAATGATCTTGGGAATAAGTAAAACCAGATGATTCCGAAGATCAAACTAATCAAAAAGAATTTAAAATGCGATTTAAAAGTGGTATAATCTCGCGTATGAAATTTTCTAAAATCAGTTCTACCTCTTATTGTAATTGAATCCATTTCAATATTTTCATCACTATGTTCCAAATCACCGGTAATAGTTGCTAAATCACTAACAACGAGCTTTCCCGTATTAATTTTTGTATCGTTATTTATTATACCATTTATTTCTACATATTCAGCTTCAACTTCAACTTCACCTGAAACAGTTCCGTTAATATAAACCTTTCCGCCCTTTGCATGGAGATCACCATAGCATACGGCAGAAGAGTCAATAACAATTTTTCCACCAAAAGCATTAATATCTTCATATACATTTCCACTAATAACTATGTTGCCACCAAATGCGTATAGATTTTCATTTACAGTTCCATTTAAATTAAAATCACCACAAAAGGCATATAGATCTTCATCGATTCGGCTATTAACAGTTACATCTCCACCGAAAATAAAACAATTTTCTTCTACATCGCCATTTAAAACAATATCTCCTCCAAAAAGGAAAAGATCTTCATCTGAATTTTTATTGTATTTGATTTTGGAATCACCTTTTACTTGAAAGGCGAAAGTTTGTAATGTCAATATTAGAATTATTGGCAGTAGATAAAATATTTTCTTCATTTTTTTCTCCTTGGCTTTTGCCGTTTTTGTTCTTTTGACAATCTTTTTTTCAATATTGTTGTCAAATTTATTGAAAAATTTAATAAATAAAAATAATAATATTAATCTTTTTTGTTGAGATTAAGTTTTTTAAGTAAATGATTGAGAAATATGATTATATGTTTTATTTTTACCACAGAATATTAAATATAGAAAAATAGGAATTAATAAAATGAAATTTACAATTAGAAAAGCTGTTGAGAAAGACTTTGCAGATATTTTATTTTTAATAAAAGAATTAGCTGATTTTGAAAAAGCTCCTGAAAAAGTAACAAATTCAGTTGAGCAAATGAAAGCGGAAAAAGATTATTTCCAATGTTTTGTTGTAGAGACGTCAGATAAAGAAATTATCGGAATCGCTCTATATTTTTTCACATATTTTACTTGGGTGGGGAAATCACTCTATTTAGATGATTTGTATGTAAAAAAACAATATCGTGGTAATCAAATTGGCACCGAATTGTTAAAAAAAATATTTGAAGTAGCAAAAAGAGAAAATTGCAAGCGAGTTCGTTGGCAAGTATTAAATTGGAATAAACAGGCAATTAAAATGTATAAAAAATCCGGTGCTGAAATTGATAATGAATGGAGTAATTGTGATTTTGATTCAAAAGGGATACAAGAATTCACAATGAAATTTAGTGCTCACTTATCCAAATAGGATTAGTAGCTGCAAATTTTTTATTTTCGTCGCTTTTTATTTCAGCACGAATGTATCCATGCTCTCTTTCATGTAAAATAAATTTATGAGAATATGTTAAATTGTTAATATCTTTTTCAAAGGTAATTTTTTCTTGTTTTTTTTCTAAATTACCATAGAATATTTTCAAATTTTTCATCTTTCCAAATTCACTATTTGATTCACAATTGATTTCAATTGTAAATTCATTTCCATTAGCGGATTCACCTAATTCAAAAATATTACCAAATTTATTAACAACTTTAAGGTCAATGCTAAAACTATTTGTAATAAAACATTTACCATTTTTTAAAGAATTTAAAATATCACTTTTATTATTATTTGCAATTATTCCTGTTCGATGTTTTCCCAAAAGTTGTGCATTATTTTCAGTCAATAAAATCATTGGGATCTTGATCTGTCTGTATTTGTTGAAGTTTCCATGTGAATCATTTCC
>LSCC01000083.1 GCA_001577215.1 Fidelibacterota bacterium TCS52 | reverse complement strand
CACATGTTTCAAAAATCCTTTAAAAATAACGAAACTGCATAAAGAGGATAATTTCTGATGTTGCCGTCCTCTTTGAAATTCATCAAAAACACTGGTGTTTGATCAGGTGAAATCCTTTAATCACAAGAGGCTTCCGGAAAGAAGATTGTTTCCATGAAACCAGTTGTTTGTAGATATCTCTTTTCATAGAGAACTCATACTAAATTTTGTAATAAAAAATAAGACACTCCTATGCAAAAACGTGAAAATTTTTAAAAAACTCATGGCAATTTCGTGAACGTCGGAGCTAATAGCTTGTGTTATCAGCTGAACTGATTCACGGCGATCTGGTGTACTGATCATTCTTCCTCTCCCTTGCCCTAGATCGCCACTGTTTTTTTTAACGGTTATCGAGAAAAAGCAAAAAATTCCTCTGCGCTTGCTTGATATTTTTTTTATAATTTTTCTCATAATCAAAATTATTTTTTGTTATATTGTAACATTCCAAAAAAGGTGGTTAGGATTTGTTGAAAGGTGATTAAATCTCTCTTTTTTATTAATCATTTTCAATACATTGACAATTTGGTATATCCACCCATTAAATCTTTTCTGTTTTATTTGTAACGCTCTATTCAAGCGGAACACAAATTATTTTAAATTATATTAAAATCAGAAATAATTTCTTCCACATTTAACCGCTTTTCATTAAAAACAGGTTTAATTTTTTCAAGTAAATTTATTATTTTTAAGCATTGTATTCCAAATTCATCTTTTCTTGGTTCATAAAATTGTTGAACTTCATACAACCTTTTTAAATATGCACCCTTTAATTTATATCTCTCCTCGTAAAACAATATATTATTGCTAATGCCAGGTACTGGTAATGAATTTACAATTTGGGCTAATTCTGATCTGTCATCTTTTAAACCATGAACAAAATAAATTTTTTCGCCATTTTTCTCTTTTATATCTTCAATTATTTTATTTTTTAATATCCATTCCAAAGAATATTCTCTTATAATTTTACTTCCTCTTTCAAGATCAATAACCTTACAATTAATTGAACCACCTCGAAAATATTTAAATGTATCTAAAAAATAATTCCACCAAAGCTTCCATTTCTCAAGATCAGAGGAATAGCCATAACCCTTCTTTTTATTAATTTCATCCAATTTTTTTATGCCTGTATTAATTTGTATAAAAAAAGAATGAAAAGATTTAGCTAATCCTTCTGGGGCTAATTTATTTTTTAAAATATCCCATAAGGTGAAATCTGATATATTCTTTTGCATTACATAAAAAGTGCACCCCATAAATGATGGGATTTTATCAGTATAGAATTTTTTATCTTTATATACATTTCCTGCTTTTTCAATAAACTCATAATAATTTAAATTTTCATTTTCTAAAAATTCTTTTTTAAGCGGTTTGATCTTATTTACAAAAATATAAATATTTCCAAATCTATCACCCCGAGCGATACGCCCTAACCTTTGCACAAAATTTCGGAAATAACGCCCTGGCAGCATGAAACAGACATCAACGTGTAAATTTACGCCAACTTCCAGTTTATTTGTACCAAGAATAATTTGAGCATTTTTTAAATCTGGCTTTATAGCAGATCGTGTTTCATAGCCAGAATCAACTTCTATATTTAAATCATTAAAGGTATTTCTAATTATATTTTCAACTCGATGAAGTTGAACCAAACTATCAAAGAGGACAAGTATCTTCTTCTTTTTTAATGCAAAATCATAAATCAATAATTTCTCATTTACCATAAATTCATGAATTTCAAGCCCTTTTATAAATTTAATATCAAGTGTGTCATGAATTTTTCTGCCGTATTCAGCGATTTCTTCCTTAAATGATGTGAAGTAAATTTTTTTGTTTTGAAAATATTCTTGCAATCCAGGTTCAGGGGTTGCAGATGCAAATATAAATTTAGAATGCTCTTTAGGAAATAGTATATTTGATATGTGCAACCAGGATAGGATATTGGCAATCTGCTCTTCATCATATAGATGATATTCATCAATAACAAAATAATGTATCTTTTCAAGAATATCTGTCCATTGCCGCTGAGTTACCTTGCCTTGGATAAAATAGCCGCCCATTAGTGCATAATTCAATAAATCAGGATTTGTAATTACCAAGTCAGTTTCATCTATTATTTTTAAGATTGCATGCCAACGCTCATATTTGCCATTAGCTCCCAATTCATCAAGGCGTTTTGCATTAAGTATTTCTGTCTTTATATCTGGAAAAGTGGTTTGAAAATCCACTTTCATATTTTGAATAAGCGCATTAGTTGGGGAAATTATCATTCCTTTTAATTTACTTAATCCAGAATGTTGTACCAAGGGTAAAGGAAAAGCAAAACTTTTCCCAGTGCCGGTTGGTGCAGTGATAACGCTAATAAGCGGAAGTTTTTCAAAATCATAAAAAATTTCCTGAATTTTATGAAGTCTTATCCCATCATACTCTATTCCTGAATATGCTATAAATTGTGGTTTTATTTTTAAAGATAAAGTGCTATCCATAAAAATGGTCTCCAAAGATAATTTCTAAATGTTCAACACTTATTCTTTTCCACAAAATGTAATTCTGAAGCCTGAATTCAAATTGATAGTTTTTAATCAACTTAAATGACGTTTCAAAATTATGATAAATATTTTTTAAAGAAAACGCATTGAGCCAAACCTCTTCACTCTTATGTTTTGTTTGTTTTTCAAGCAGAGCCAATGTTTCCCTTCCGGTACCAAGTCGAATAACTAATGGCAATGTAATATGGAATTCTTCTTTACAAATTAAAAATGTTGAAAATTCTGAGCCAACCTTAATCCCCTGAACCTTAAAAAAATTTTTAAAAGGACTTTTCCCTGAAAGTTCAATTACATCCAAATCAGGATAACCATCAACATTAAAAAGAGTATTACGTATATAGATAGGAGTTAATGCATAATTTACAGGCTGGGCAACAGTGAATGTAAAAGGCAGATCTGCCAATTCTTCATATTTGGGTTTTGTACGGAATTCGGCATAAAAATTTTCTAATTTCAAAATTCTATTTAAAGAGTAATTCAATGCAATATCACCAATAAATTCACTGGTAATAGCTCCCTGATTGGTTAATCGACTATAATTGAAAAAGTGGGAAAGTAAAGATATTTTAATTGGAATTATTTTCATATCTCACCCTTATTTTTTTACCATTTTGATTTCCTTCATATATTCATCAACTTGTTTGATTGCTGATGAATAAACAGATTGTAAAGTGCTCCTGTCTTCTTCTCTCCAAAGATTCAGTACCAATGTTAAAAAATCTTGTAGCTCTTTCACAAGATTTTTTTCCCCGTATATACCCTTCATTTTATCTTGAACGAATGAAGAAATAGAGTCAAAAGTTGGTTCTTCTGGATCTTTCCCCTGGTATTTCGCGTGCCAAGCCTTTGATATTGTGTAACTGTTAATAGGCTTCTCAAAATCATCAAACCCAATTGCGACAATGTGATTATTCATATTACTAGCATTGGTAGTAGTTTGGGCACCATAACGATGTTGATTTAAAATACAAAACAGAAGGTGCAAAAATAATTCAGGAGAAGCATTATCTATGGTAACAAAGTGCGGAAAATAAGTTTCAGGCAAAACATATTCAGTCAGAAACAAACTCTGCCTTTGCTTGCCTTCTGCTTCATTCCACATAGTTCCATTTTCCCCTAATGCATTATGTTGAAGTTTATCAGTTATATCCGTAACGTCTCGAA
This sequence comes from Fidelibacterota bacterium TCS52, assembly GCA_001577215.1. Classification (GTDB taxonomy): domain Bacteria; phylum Fidelibacterota; class Fidelibacteria; order Fidelibacterales; family Fidelibacteraceae; genus TCS52. The sequence goes on along the minus strand of LSCC01000083.1, from coordinate 3,379 downwards.
TTGAATACGCCCAATCATAAATGACTCTGCTTGCCAAACCAGCAGTATCACCGCTTTTTGTAGAAGTGTCACCAAATAGTGCTGAATTAACATTATTAAGTTTTTCTTTACCATCAATGATATTATACCGCACGCTATCATCAACAGCCTTAAATTCCCGGCATAACTGAAGCCCCAATAATTTTTCTTTGCTTTTTAATTTTCTCGGTGGTATTTCCACTACTTCTGTATCATTGCTCATTCTCAAAGTAATTGTTGCCTCTGGATCTGTACTCCTAATGATTAAGGGATTAGTCACTTCCCTTACAATTGCGATTTTAATCTGCCCGATAGTATTGTCTTTTAAACTTTTTACAAAATATTTTTCAGGAATAAATGATGTTATTTTATCTATCATGATTCAATCTCCTCTTTAATTTTGAAATATTTTTTTATAAATCTCTATGTACTGTTCAATATATTTTTTTTTGTTTTTGTCTTTTTTTAACACATTCATTACCGCTTCTTCAGAGGTTGTTTCACCTTTGCGTTTCAACTCTTTTATAGTACTTTGTATTGCATTGATTTTAATTTGATCTAATGATTTTTTAGAATATAAAAAAGCAAATTGATATATCCAATTTTTCATTCGTCCTGGCTGGGGAATTTTTCCTTTCCACTCATTGGTAAAGAGATCGTCGTAAACAGAAGTAGAAAAATTATATAAGTTCGTTTGGTCAACATTCCCTGAATCCCCCTTTAATTTCTTGTAAAGCATCCCAGCGATCTGCTCAATTATTGTTTCTCGATCAAGTTTTTCTTTACAGCCTAATTTAAGCACATCTAATGCCTCACGAATCATCCATGTTTCTTCTCCCATGCTGCCAAAACCCCAGCTTGCCTTAACAGCATAATCTGTGATCTTATCCATTACACTCATAACAAATTCCTCCTTATTTTTATTTATAAAATCAGTTAATTTATTGGCAACTTTTTTTCTATCATCCTCTTTTAATCCATAATAAATTGAAAAGATGGATAATTTGTTCTCAGCATACTTTAGTATATTTGAAGTGATTTGTTTTTTACCAAAAGTAAAAAACAGTGAAATTTCTTCTAATACAGAATCTATTTGATCTATACGAATGCGATTCCACCCAAGTGTTTTTACAAAAGGCATACAATTATCAAAAACAAACATCTCTTTTTGTAAAAAATATGGTGAGATTAAATCTTGAACATAAATCTTAAAAGATAATTGTTTTATTATTTTCAACATTTTTTGAATAAAGTAAAAATGACTTTCAGTTTTATTTGACAACGAATAAAAGACCAGAGAATAATAATCATAATCAAAAGAAAATTTTTCAATAGTTACTGTGGTATTATTTTTTGAGTCTACAAACTCCATTTCAATAGTTTTTCTAAAAATATTAAGAATGTTCTGTTTGATGTAATTGATAAAATAATCACCCATATCTAAATATATACAAACAGAATTTCGAAACCTGCTTTCTGCAAAAAAAGAACGCCTAAATTGTATCTCTGTATTACATGTTTCACATATATTAACTTTAGTACTTTTTAGCGTATTATTTGATCTATTGTTAAAGCCTCTTGGAGCAATTCCAAAGCTTTTAGCATCATTGTAGAGATTTTTTTTCTTTTGACCACAAATAACACACATGTCAGGTTTTTTTGGAATATCTCTGAAATCAAAATTAAAATTGTCAGGATCATTATCAAAATTCCCAACCAGGTTCATATCTACGAATTGCTCCCAGTTTGTTGAATCACTGAAATTATCATCTTGAGAAGAGAAGAATTCCAGTATTTCATCTTCTTGGTTATGGATAATCTCATTAACATCATTTTCTTCCAGAAGAATACTAATCTTTTGCATAGCAGCTAAAGTTTTAATAGTTCGATTTGGCTTTTTATCCGGTGAATTGATACTAGACTTTTCCGATAGTAATAACACAGATCTTTTTAGCTCTTCACCCCATCGTGTTGTGGCTAAATATTTTATTTTTTCAAGACCAATGGCGTATAAAATTTTTTGTTCATCCGCTTCTAAATCATCCCATTCTTTACTTTCTTGATAAATAAATTTTGCCCATTTATTTGCCTTTGAATCATCTATTATTTCTAATGGCAATTCATTCTCATCTAAAAAATCTGGGATAATTTCAGCGAGGTTGTTATTATGTCCTCCAGAATTAAAATATTCGTTAGTATTTATGGCAAGCAACTTTCTTGACAGATGGCTTCGTACAATGTCCCATAATAAATGTTTGTTTAACTGCATCATGTCAGTGAAGCCGAAATTAACTTGCTGTTCATCAATTTTTGTTGCTTCTACAGGATTTATCTCATCTTGAATGGGATTTGAAAAATTTTGTTTAATTATTTTCAGATCGTTTGCAACAAGCGGCTCGCCTATAAAAACAATTCCATTGCGGAGATTAAATAAAATATTATTTTGTTTTTCGGTACAGATATATTCTCTAACAATTGATAATAATTTTTGGGACAAAAGAGTATAAATATTTTCATTAATACCAATATAAGACAATTCCCATATATCACTTAGTTTTTTGTATGATTTAAAAGTTATTTTTTGTGTTTGATCAAAAAAGGACACAATATTGTCAAAATTTTTTATGGAACCAAATTTATCAGCAAGTTGACTTAGTTCTGCCAAATAATCATTTACAAATTGGCGTTCATTGATTTGTAAATCATTAGCAAGATTTCTTGTCCTTTCTTCAGTTTTTAAAATTATGAACTTAATTTCATCAATGTAATCTTTCCACTCTGGGAAAAATTGATCAGTTTCAAGTATATCAAGAAATAATAATAAATCTTTTTCAATAGTCTGTTTGAGATCATCTTCATCTGTTAATTTATTTAGATCATGTAGCGTAAAAGCAACCATGAACACTTTTAAAAAATGTTCTATGGATTTATTTTCAATCTGCTCTTTTTGCAATAATTCTTCAAATAACAATAAAGCTGGATAAATACCGTTTATAATATGAATATGGTAGGGCATGTCAGATAGCAATTTATATTTACTACTACCTTTTGCAGTTGTAAGTTTATAGTGTTTAATAAGATTTGTAAGTATAATTTCATTATACTCATTAGTTGTCTCATTAAATAATTGGGTTTTAAAATAGGCTCTTTGTTCAAATTTTACATTCATGATTTACCTCTAAAATGAATTTAGGAAGTTACTTTTAACCAAGTTAGATCACTTGTAGGTTGCAAAATAGATCCCTTTATAGTTCCTTTTTAAATTATAATATTCATGTGGTTTTATTTCCAACACACCCCAACCCAGCGCTATTGTCATTTCCCAAACCTGCTTCGTATCCTATTTTTATAAGCTTAGGAT
>LSCC01000082.1 GCA_001577215.1 Fidelibacterota bacterium TCS52 | reverse complement strand
AATTAAATTTTTATTAAATCAGAATGCTTTTGTAAATTTGACTATTTATAATTTAAAAGGAGAGAGAGTTTCAAATTTAATTGTTAATAAATTTTTAAATAATGGGGTTCACAAAATAAATTTTAATGCCAATAATTTACCGAGTGGAATCTACTTTTGTAAAATAAATGTAAACTCCAATTCAAAACAAATTTACAGAAAAACAATAAAATTAAGTTTAATAAAATAGGTTTAAAAAATTATGAATATTATTTTCAGATTTAGAAAGAGAATTTTTGTTTTAATTAAAGTTTTATTTGTTTTAATTGTATTTAAAGAATTTGTGATAGCAGATGATGTTGTTGGTAAAAATGGGATGGTTGCAAGTGCTCATCCTTTGGCATCTAAAGCTGGTTTGCAAATATTAGAAGCTGGAGGTAATGCAATTGATGCTGCCGTTGCAACTGCTTTTACTCTTGCTGTTGTTGAGCCAAATTCTTCAGGTCTAGGTGGTGGAGGCTTTATGATGGTTAGAACCAAAAATAAAGAAAAAACAGTTATGATTGATTATCGTGAAACTGCACCAAAAAATGTAACAGATAAATTGTATTATAAAAATGACAAAAGTTTTCATCACCTTACTCATTTTGGTCCAAATTCTATTGGAGTTCCCGGAGCTGTGGCCGGACTTTGTCTCGCATTAGAAAAATATGGTACTATGAATATTTCGCAAGTAACGGAAATAGCGAGAAAATATGCAAATGAAGGTTACGAAGTTTCTGAAAAATTTGAAAGTATGATTACGAATGCTTATGAATTGATTTCAATGAATGAAGCGACAGCCAAAATCTATCTTAAAGACGATTTTCCACCAGTTGCGGGTGCAATAATAAAAAATCCGGATTTGGCGAAAACATTTAAAAAATTAGCTAAAAATGGACCAGAATATTTTTATAGTGGAGAAATTGCAAAATCAATTGTTTCTCAAGTTAATGAAAAAAATGGTTTATTATCATTAGAAGATTTCAAACAATATAAAGCATTAGAAAAAGAACCGGTAAAAGGTACTTATCGAGGTTATCAAATAGTATCTACGGCACCTCCGTCAGGCGGAGGAACTCATTTAATTGAATTATTAAATATTCTTGAAAATTATGATATTAAAAAAATGAAGCATAATTCTGCTGAATATATTCATATATTGGCTGAAATTATGAAAATTGTATATGCCGATAAAGCAGCAAACATGGCTGATCCGGATTATTATTCGGTTCCTGTAAAGAAAATTACAAATAAATCTTATGCCAAAAAGTTAATGGAAAAAATTTCATTTAATGAAGCAAGTTTTGATTATCAAGCACCGAATTGGGTTGCAAAAGAATCTCAAAGCACAACACATTTATCTGTCGTTGATAATGATGGTAATATTGTTTCATTGACTCAAACTATTAATCATTGGTTTGGATCTGGAATTACTGTTGAAGAAACTGGAATTATTTTAAACAATCAACTCGCAGACTTTTCAGGAAAAGCAAAATGTCCAAATTCAATAAAAGGTGGAAAACGACCGGTTAGTAGTATGGCACCTACAATATTATTTAAGGATGGTAAACCGTTTTTAACTGTTGGTACTCCCGGTGGTTCACGAATTATTGGTGCATTAGCTCAGATAATTATTAATATTATTGATTTTGAAATGGGTATTGATGATGCCATTGAAGCACCAAGAATTCATGCTTACAATAAAACATTACATGTTGAAGGACGAATTGAAAATGATGTTATTGAAAAATTAAAAATGAAAGGACATAAAATAAAAGTTCTTAAGGATTTTGATAATTATTTCGGTGGAGCACAGGGAATATTAATAAATAATGATAAAAAATTATTTTTTGGTGGAGCAGATTCAAGACGAGATGGAGTTGTAGAAAAATATTAAAATAAAAAATAAAAAATTACAAAATATAAAGATTGATATATAAAATGAATGGAAAAGCAAAACAGTTACACTTTTGCAAATTCGTTATTAAATTATTTATTTGGATTATAGTTATTTCTTCATTCGTTTGTGGAAAAGATTCCTATTTAACAAAAAAAAGTCAAAAAATTCATAATATATATTGGAATGAAGATGCTTTAATATTTGATTATTTGATGGAAGATACTGAGTATGAAACACCAATTTTTCAATTTAAAGGACAAGAAAGCGATTCCACTATTTTAATAATTGGTGGTACTCACGGAAATGAACCTGCTGGTTTTGAAGCTGGACATAGATTGTTAGAAAAATTTAATTCTGGTATTATAAAAAAAGGTACTGTTTTTTTAATTCCGGAAGCAAACAAAATTTCTGATGTAAATAATGATAGACGAATAAAAGTTCCAGATTCTGTTGATAGAGAATTAGGAAATTTAAATAGGTGTTATCCAGGAAATTCACATGGATTACCAATGGAAAAAACAGCTTTTCAAATTACAGAATTAATTAAAGAACAAAAAATTGATATTGTAATTGATATGCATGAAAGTCCTGTATTTCACACTGAATATAAACAAAAGAGTGGGGAATATCACGGATTAGGACAAACAATCATTTATACTTTTAATGAGGAAAGTACCTGGATTACAATGATTGTAATTGATGAAATGAATAAAGAAATTCCAGCAGGAGTTGAACGGTTTTCATTAGCGGCAAAACCAGTTAAACACAGTGCAGCTTGGAATGCAGGATACTTTTTTAATATTCCGGGATTTACACTTGAAACTTGTAAAAAATTACCACTTGAAAAAAGAATATCTTATCAAATGAAAATTGTTTCGATTATTTTGAAAGAAAAAGGAATAATTGATTAAATTCCCAAAATATTATTTTTATAATTATATTCTTAAAATAATTTTAAACAAATGCAAAAAAATAAAAACATAATAAAATAAATGACTTTAATTTTAATTTTATTAATTACTATTTTCATTTTTTTATGTTTTGAAATTATTTCAATTAACAACAAAATAAAACAAATTAATTATATAATTCATGTCAATGGCACTCGAGGAAAATCAAGTGTAACTAAATATATTTCATCAATATTGCGATCCAATAATAAAAGAACATTAGCAAAAATTACCGGTCGCAAACCGACAATAATATTTCCAAATGGAAATAAAAAAATAATTCGTCGTTTAGGAACTGCAAGAGTACAAGAACAAGTCAAATTGATTAGATTATGTTCCAAATTATCAATTAATTATTTAGTTGTAGAATGCATGTCAATAAGAGATGAATTGCAAAAATTAGAAAATAAATTATTTAAACCACAAATATATGTAATAACAAATATTAGAGATGATCATCAGGAACATTTTCAGGGTGGAATAGATGATTATGGGGATGTTATTTGTTCGGCTATTCCCAAAAATGCAACAGTGGTAACGTCAGAAAAAAAATATATTAGCAGAATTAAAAATGTTGCATCAAAGAAAAATAGTAAAGTAGTAGAAGTAAATACAGAACATTTGCAAAATATTCCTGATGGAATTTTCAATTCTAATATTGCTATTGCTTTAGAAGTTGCTCGAATTGTAGGTGTAGAGCAAAAATTAGCAAGTAAAAAAATAAATCAAATATTAAAAAAAGAAAAATCACCGATTTATAAATATAAGGTTAATGGTAATTTAGTTGAATTAATTAATGGATTTTCTGTTAATGATGTAGAATCAGCAAATGACTTTTTGAATTATTGGGAAATGAAATTAGATGGATTTAATGATAAAATAATAATTTTTAATACTCGTTCTGACAGACCAATTAGAACTAAAAAGTTTTGTCAGTGGATTTCTAAATTCACAAATGTAAATAAAATTATTATCACCGGTTCACATTCTTATTATGCTAAACGATGTTTTATTAAAGAAGGTGTAGAAGCGAAAAAAATATTGATATGGAATGCAATAAATAAATTGGAAATAAAAAAGAAAATAAATAAATTATTCAGATGTAAAATAACAGTTATTGGTTTAGGGAATGAAGCCGGCGGAGTAGAAAAAAATATGTGGAATTATTTAAAAAACATGAATTAAAATATGATTATTAAAGCATTTATAATTGGACTTTCTATAGGATTTATTTTTTACGAAATGACAGATATTTCTGCTGGCGGAGTAATTGCTCCAGCATATTTTGCAACTTTTATTAATGAGCCGAACAGAATTATTATTACAATAGTGATTGCTTTTGTGGTTTTTATTATTTTAAAAATATTAATGAGTAGATTTATCATTTATGGACGACGACGATTATTTCTTGCATTATTATTAGGATTTGCTTTAAAATTACTTTTAGAAAATATTATTCAACCAATGCCAAATATTGTTTTAGATTTACGGTCTATAGGATATTTAATACCGGGTTTGATTGCTAATGAAATGGTTCGGCAGAAAATAGTTCCTACTTTGGCAGGATTGGGAATTGTTACAATTTTAATTTATTTTGTTTTATTGATTATCTGATTTTATGAAAAATAGAAAAAAAGAATTTTACTTAATATTAATTTTTATTGTATCTGTTGTGCTTTTTTTTGTATTAAAATTTGCATTTACAGAAGAAATAAAACGAGATGATTATCAACAAATGAAAGAAGCTAATTTGTTGACTCAAAAATGGTTTAATGTAATTTGTAAAGAAAAAGAAAAAAGGCGAATAATATCTGCTGTTAATTCAAAAACAACATATTCGGGAATGCTTGGTTCTGAATATACTTTAACAACTACTACTCTTGGCTCGTTAGAAGCAAAAGAATTATCTTGTAATCCGGATTTTTCAGCATTAATGGTACGATTGATACATGAATCTGAAGCGGTAAATCCCGGCGATACTGTGCTTGTTTTATCAAGTGGATCATTTCCATCTTTAATGATATCAACTTTATCTGCAATTGAAACTTTAAATCTGAAACCAATTATTATAAGTTCATTAGGTGCTTCGATGTATGGGGCAAATCAGCCAGAAGCTACTTGGATTGATATGGAAAATTGGTTAAAAACAAATTGTAACTTCTCCTATTCATCTTTTATTGTTACATTGGGTGGAGAAGGAGATAATGGAAGCGGATTAACGAACGAAGGAATAAGTTTATTGAAGAAAGCAATTGCTCGTAATAATGAAACTTTAACAATACCAAAATCATTTCCTGATGCAATAAATTTAAGGATGGATATATTAAAAAATAAAAATATTTCATTATTAATTAATATTGGTGGGAATCAAACATCATTGGGGCGATGTAATCATTCTCTATTTATGCCAAATGGATTAGTTAATTCTTTAACTATTTGTGAACATGAGGATAGAGGGATATTGATGAGATCCATCGAATTAGGAATTCCCTATATTCATTTTTTAGGAATTAAAGATTTAGCAATAGAATATGGAATTGATGAATATTTGAAAAAAATATATAATGAACCTAAAAAATTATACATTACTGGATATATTCCAGTATTACCTGTAATAATTTCAATATTAATTATTTTATTACTTATATTTTGGTTTAGAAAAAAAGTTATATAATAACATTTTTACTATAAATGTTAATTAATAAATATTAATTAGAATTTTTCATTCATCATTTTATTCAATACCTTTTTAGCTGCTAGTTGTTCAGCATACTTTTTTGTCTTTGCAAATCCGGAACTGTAAAATTTATTGTTTAAATAAATACTTACTTCAAAATTTATTCCATGTGCAGGCCCATCTGCATTTGTAACAATAAATTCAGGTTTATGTAAATTATTACGTTGACAATATTCGAGTAATTGACCTTTATAATTCTGAATATCCGGTGATGGAATTAATATTTCATGTTTAGAAAGTAGCGTATTAGTAATAAATTTATTTGATTCTTTCCAACTTCCATCTAAATATAATGCACCTATAAATGATTCATAAATATCACTTAATATTGAGTTTAAATTTCTAATATTGTCTTTTTCGGCTCCCTTACTTATTCTTAAAAGCCTACTAAAACCGAGCTGTTTAGATACCTTTGATAATGTGATCTTATTTACTAATTTAGATCGCATTTTGGTCAAATCTCCCTCAGGAAGCTCTGGATAATTATTAAATAAATAGTTTGTTACTGCTAATTCTAAAACAGCGTCACCTAGGAATTCTAGTCTTTCGTAACTGGAATTTCGATCTTTTGAAGAATTAATACCCGATGTATGAAGAAATGCCTGATATACTAATTCAGGATTACGAAAACGATATTGATGAATATCATAAACCTTTCTCAATAATCTTTTTGATTTGCGATAAACTACAAATTTATAAAGATTATTAAAGTATTTAATTGGTTTTTTAAATAGTTCCATTGAAAAAAAATGTGATTAGTAGAACAAATTATATTTTTTTAAAAACAAGTGTAGAATTATGTCCACCAAAACCAAAAGTATTTGATAAAACCGCATTAACTTGTTTACTTATTTTTACATTTGGTGTATAACTGAGGTCACATTCCGGATCTGGATTAATTAAATTAATAGTTGGTGGAATAATATCGTTTTCAATTGCTTTGATTGATGCTATTGCTTCAACAGATCCGGTAGCACCAAGCATATGTCCTGTCATTGATTTTGTTGAACTTATGGCAATATTTTTCGCATTTTCATCAAATACCGATTTAATTGCTTTTGTTTCAATTTTATCGTTGAATGGGGTAGAGGTACCGTGAGCATTGATATATGAGATGTCATCTGGTTTCAAATTACCATCGTTTAATGCCATTTTCATTGATCTGATCGCTCCATCGCCATCATCTGAAGGTGCGGTAATATGAAAAGCATCTGCAGTCATTCCGGCTCCAACAATTTCACCATAGATCTTTGCATTTCTTTTCTTTGCATGTTCATATTCTTCAAGAACCAATATTCCAGATCCTTCGGCAATTACAAATCCATCACGCATTTTATCAAAAGGGCGGGAAGCTGTCTTATAATCATCATTTCTTGTACTCAATGCTTTCATTTGAGTAAATCCTGAAACTCCAAGTGGAGAAATTGTAGCTTCAGCCCCACCTGTTACAACAACATCAGCATCACCATAACGAATGTGTCTCAATGCTAATGCAATTGAATGATTGGATGAAGCACAAGCAGAAGCAACTGAATAATTTATTCCTTTAAATCCATATTTTATTGAGACATGACCGGCGGCAATATCAGAAATTAATTTTGGAATGAAGAATGGAGATACTCTTTTCGGACCTTTTTTATGTAATACCATTCTTTCTTTTTCCAAAGTATGCAGTCCACCAATTCCTGAAGCAATAATTACACCAGTTCTTTCTGTATCAAGCTTTTCAAGATCAAAATTTGCATTTTTAATTGCTTCATCTGATGCAATAAGAGCAAATTGAGTAAATCTATCTAATTTTCGCATCTCTTTTCTGGAAAAATAATTTTCCAAATTAATATCTGTTACTTCACCACCAAAATGTACATCATAATCTGTAGTATCGAATTGTGTTATAGGACCTATGCCGTTGTATCCATTTTGAATATTATTCCAAAACTTTTCTACTCCGGTTCCAACAGGAGAAGTAACACCCATTCCGGTAATAACGACTCTTTTTTTCATAAACGATTATTCTACATTCTTTTCTAAATAATCTAAAGCATCGCCGACAGTTTTTAATTTTTCTGCTGCCTCATCTTCGATTGTAAGGTCAAATTCGTCTTCTAATGTCATTATCAATTCTACTGTGTCCAACGAATCTGCTCCAAGATCATCTATGAATGAAGCCTCTTTAGTTACCTTGCTTTCGTCAACATCCAACTTGTCAACAACTAATTCTTTTAATTGATCAAATGATACTTTTGCCATTTTAACTCCTTTAAGTTTAAAAATATTTATTTTTTTTCATAATTATGTTATCATACCGCCATCTACAACTAATATTTGTCCGGTAATATAATCTGATAGGGAGGAAGCCAAAAAAAGTGCAGAATTTGCAACATCATTTGTTGTTCCCAATCGTTTTAATAAAATAGCATCAATTAATTGTTCTCTAGCTTTATTTTTTAAATTCCTTGTCATTTTCGTATCAATAAAACCCGGTGCAATTGCGTTTACTCTAATATTTCTGCTTGCAAATTCTTTAGCTAATGATTTTGTCATTCCAATTATACCTGCTTTGGAAGCAGAATAATTTGTCTGTCCTGCATTTCCCGTAATTCCGACAACAGATGAAATATTTATTATATTTCCGGATTTCTCTTTCATCATATATCTTCCTACAATTTTGGAAGTAAGAAAAACACTTTTCAGATTTGTATCAATCACATTATCCCAGTCAGTTTCTTTCATTCGAATAATGAGATTATCTCTTGTTATTCCAGCACAATTTACCAGGATATCTATTTTATCAAATTTTTCTATTGTTTTTTTTACCATATTCTTTATTGAATCGGCATTTGAAACATTAGATATAACTGATAGAACATTTTTACTATCATTGAAATCTTTATTAGCTGTATAGAGCGTTTTTTCATCAATATCAGTAATTACAATTTTTGCGCCGTTTTTGTGAAAAGTTTTAGCAATTTCTAAACCAATTCCTCTACTTGCACCTGTAATTACTGCAACTTTATTCTTTAAATTAGTGTTATTCATTTAAAATTCTCTCAATATCTGCAACGGTTGAAATACCTTCCAAATTACTTTTTGGATCAATTCTTTTAATCAAGCCACGTAATACTTTTCCTGGTCCAACTTCAATAAATTTTTCTATTCCATCATTCCGCATATTATTGATTGTATCTAACCACAATACAGGATTTTCTATTTGTTTGATGAGTTTTTGTTTTAATTTCGGAATGGAATTACAACTTTGTGCATCTACATTTCCATAAATTGGTATTGTTGGTTTTTTAAAACTAACTGTATTTATAGTTTTTGTTAAGACATCAGTTGCGTATCTCATTAAAGGAGAATGAAAAGCACCACTTACTTCCAATTCAACAACAATTTTTGCTCCCAGATCTTTTGCATATTTCATTGCAGATTGAACGGCGTCTTTTTCGCCGGAAATTGCAATTTGATGTGGTGAATTAATATTAGCGATTTTGACAAGTCCAAATTGTGACGCATTCTCACATGCTTTTAATATTTTATCTTTATCCAATTTTATTATTGCTGCCATTGTACCAGGATTTTGTTTTCCGGCATATTGCATACTTTCGCCACGTTCTTTAACTAATTGTAATCCGTTTTCAAACGAGAATACATCGATAGAATATAATGCAGAATATTCTCCTAAACTATGTCCCGCAACTGCATCAAAAGTGATAGAATTTTCTTTCAAAATGTGAGTTATGATCGAAGATACAACATAAAGTGCTGGTTGTGTTATTTTTGTCTGTGTAAGTTCACTTATTGGTCCTTCAAAGCAGATTTTAGCTAGATCGAATTTAAGAATATCTTCAGCAATTTTAAACATTTCTTTTGCGATATCATAATTTTGATATAGATCTTTCCCCATTCCAACTTTTTGAGATGCCTGACCAGGAAAAACTAATGCTGTTTTCATATTATATACCCCACCTTATTAAACTACTTCCCCAGGTAAATCCACCACCAAATGCACCAAGTAATAATAGGTCATATTTTATTAATCTTTTTTCTTGCATAGCATCGTAAATCCCCAAAGGAATTGTAGCAGCTGTTGTATTTCCATATTTATCAATATTAATGAACACATTTTCAGGATCAAGTTTTAATCTCTTTCCAACTGCTTCAATTATTCTTTTATTTGCTTGATGTGGAATAAATAATGAAACATCTTTACTTGTAAAATTATGCTTTTTAAGAATATCTTTTGATACCTGCGTCATATATTTTACTGCAAATTTATAGACAGGTCTTCCATCTTGATAAATATAGTGCATTTTCTTATCAACTGTTTCATGGGTTGATGGATTTAAACTTCCTCCACCTAACATATATAACAGATCTTTTCCTGATCCGTCAGTATGTAAAATTGTGTCAATTATTCCATTATCTGTTTTTGATTCTTCTAAAAGAACTGCTCCAGCTCCGTCTCCAAATAATACACAAGTATTTCTATTCGTATAATCGCTAATGGTGCTCATTTCATCTGCACCAACGACAAGAACTTTTTTTGCCATTCCTGATTTAATAAAACTTTCACCTGTTTTTAATGCGTAAATAAAACCACTGCATGCAGCAGAAATATCAAATCCAAAGGCGTGTTTTATCTTTAAGTTATCTAGTGTAACTGCCGCTGTAGAAGGGAAAAACATATCTGGACTTATAGTAGCTAATACCAGAGCATCAATTTCATCAGGAGAAATATTATATTCTTCAAATAGATTCTCAATTGCTTTTGTTGCTAAAGTAGAAGTGGGTTCATTTTTTTCAGAGATATGTCTTTCTTTTATTCCTGTTCTTTTAGTGATCCATTCATCATTTGTATCAACCATCTTTTCTAGATCTTTGTTAGTTAATACTTCCTCAGGAACATATTTACCAACTGCTGATATACTAACTAAATTTTTATTTAACATTAATATAATACCATTTTAATTATAAATTAATAATTAATAATATTTTATATTTATTTTGTATTAATAACCTGTTTTCCATCATAATAACCACAATTTGGACATGCATGATGTGGTAATTTTGGTTGACTGCAGTTTGGGCATTTAGACACATTTGGTGTCTTTAAATTGTAATGTGTTCTTCTTTTTGCTCCTCTTGAGTGTGATTGTCTTCTTTTTGGATTTGCCATTTAATTCCTCTTTTTCTTTATTGTTTTTTTAATTTCTTTCAATTTCTTTAATCTAGGGTCTATATTAACAAATTTATGTGAACATTCATAATAATTTTTATTTTTTCCACAGATTGGACATAATCCCTTGCAATTGGGTTTGCATTTTTTCTTAAAGGGAATATTAAGTAATATTGTATCTTTAATAAAATCATTAAAATCTATTTCATTGGCATTATTTTTAAGTATAATAAACTCATCGTTACTAACATTGTTTTCATCAAATATATTTTCAGGAATCACTACTAATTTAAATTTCTCATTATATTCATTGCTATATTTTTCTAAGCACACGTCACAAGTTAATTTTAAAGTATATTTTATATTTCCATGCACAATAAATTTTTCGTTTAATTCATAAATAAATATTTTTGTGTGTACATCGCTAATTAAATTATTTACACCAATAATTGCTGGTGAATCTTTA
>LSCC01000081.1 GCA_001577215.1 Fidelibacterota bacterium TCS52 | reverse complement strand
ATATAATTTAGCAGCGAATTCATTTATCGAATAATAGCGTGTTGTATCGCTTGTATCTTTTTCAGAAACGCTGAATTCTTCAAGTTTGATATTTACTCTTTCGGCTAATTCCTTAACCGCTTCAATGAAAGTTATTTTTTCATAATCCATTACGAAATTGATAACATTCCCACCTACCCCACAACCGAAACAGTGAAATATCTGTTTTTTGGGACTGACACTAAAAGAGGCTGTTTTTTCATCGTGGAACGGACATTTTGCCCAATAGTTTTGACCTTTCTTTTTTAATTGAATATATGAAGATATAACTTCTACAATATCATTATAGTCCTTTATCTGTTCAATTTTATGTTCGGGAATTTTTGGCATTAAATTAGTTCACTTTTTATTCGTTAATGATTTCAAATCTTTTCTTTTTTACATTTTTCTTGGAATTGTTTGGATCAAATATTTTTCCATTCATAGCTATAAAAACACCTTTAGGCAAAATTTGAACGGCAGTAACTGCTGAACCGATATTAAAAACCGCATCACTTGATTTAAATCTTGCAGGCTGCATTGAGCCGGTAAAAACAATTACTTTATTATGAGCTTTTTGACTTAACAATTGAGCAGTTTTTATCATTGTGTCTGTCCCATGTGTAACAATAATTTTGTCATGCGAATCTTCTAAAATAGTATTTATGATCTTTTTTCTATCTTTTTCTGTCAAATCCAAACTATCTTTTTTGAGAATGGATTCTACTTCATATTTGATCTCTACATTTGATTCTTTCAGAATTTCATCTGCAATCGATTCACCTATTTGATATTTGCTGGTTTCGTCAAAATATATCTTATCGATTGTGCCACCAACTGTAAGTATTTTTATATCCATTTTTCCTCCTAATTAATGTTAAATTTATTTAAAATATTTTGAAATTAAAATGTTAATCTATTAAAAATGAATACGAATATTTTATACAACAAATTTCACTTATTACACTAATGTAAATTATTTATCGATTTAATTATTTGCACTTCCTATAATTACTTAAAATTTGAAATATCAGATTCCAAATTAATTAATCATTTCGTTTATATAAATTTATTTATTATATTTTAAGGTTAAATAAAAGAGGACGAATAATGTTAGATATTAAACGAATACGGACTAATCCAGACGAAACTATTAATGGTTTAAAGAATAAAGGTGTCGATGCTGAGATCGATAATATCTTAGAGATCGATAAAAAATTGCGTCAACTTGAGAACGAAACAGATGAATTAAAACACAGACGAAATGTCGTAAGTAAAGAGATAAGTTTAAAGAAAAAAAACAAAAAAGATGCTTCAAAATCAATTTCCGATATGCAAAAAGTTGCTAAAACAATAAAAGTAAATGATAATGAAATTCAAAAATATAAAAACTCATTAAACGAATTGCTGTTTAATACTCCAAACATTCCTCATAGATCTGCACCAATTGGAACATCAGAAAAAAATAATGTCGTTGTTAGAGAAATTGGTAAAAAAAATGAATTTAATTTCTCCATAAAAGACCACATAGAATTAGCTGAAAATAACTCTTTGATCGATTTCGAAAGAGGGGCAAAAATTGCAGGCAGCGGATTCCCGTTATATACAGGCGAAGGTGCAAAATTGGAACGAGCAATAATTAATTATATGCTTGATGTTCATACGACAGAACATGGCTATAAAGAAATATTACCACCGTTTATGGCAAATATTAAATCTACAACAACAACCGGACAGCTTCCTAAATTTGGTGATGATATGTATTTCATTAATGAAGATGAATTATATTTAGTGCCAACTGCAGAAGTTCCGGTAACGAATATTCACCAAGAAGAAATTCTCGATGTAAAAGATTTACCAATAAAATATACGGCATATTCCGGATGTTTTAGAAGAGAAGCCGGTTCTTACGGCAAAGATACTCGCGGGCTTCAAAGAATACATCAGTTCAATAAAGTTGAATTGGTGCAGTTCGTTCATCCTGACAAATCATACGAAGTTCTAGAAGAGATTGTTAATAACGCTGAAACGATCTTAAAAAATTTAAAATTACCTTATCGTGTAATTGAATTATGTACAGGTGATTTAAGTTTCGCCTCTTCTAAATGTTATGATATTGAATTATGGTCACCGGCAACTGAAAAATGGTTGGAGGTTTCAAGTTGCAGTAATTTTGAAGATTTCCAGGCAAGACGAGGTGGCATAAAATTTAGAGAAAATAACAAGGTAAATTTTGCTCACACATTAAATGGATCAGGAGTAGCAACGCCACGCCTAATGATCACACTTTTAGAAAATTATCAAAGAAAAGACGGAAGTATTGAAATACCGGAAGTATTAGTACCTTATTTTGGTAAAAAAGAAATACGAAAATAAATTTGTTAATATAAAAAAACAAGGTAAAATGATTAAAGAAAAAGAAAATAGTTTTTTTCACAATATAAAATATATGCCACGAACATTTTTTATTATATTCATAGCAGTAATTATTACCTTTCCGTTTGCAGGATTACTTTATTTATTAACTTTTTTAATAAAAAATCAGCAGTTTTTCTCAAAATTTGTCAGAGGTTGGGCAAATGTTATTTTATGGTTTTCAGGTTTGAAAATTAATGTTACCGGTTTAGAAAATATTGATACAAATAAGCAATATATTGTGATTGCTAATCATGAAAGTTCACTTGATATATTCCTTGGAATTGGAAAACTACCATTGCAAATACGAATGGTTTCAAAAGATGGAGTAAAGAAGCTTCCGATTATTGGTAGATTAATGACAAGATTGAATTATGTTTTTCTCGATTTGGCAAACCCAAAACATGCAGTAAAACAATTAAATGATTCAATGAAAAATATAATAAAACATCACCTTTCATTATTTGTTTTTCCCGAAGGAAGCAGAATTAAAGATGTCTCATTATTGCCATTTAAAAAGGGTGCATTTGTTTTATCAATTAATAACAATCTGCCAATTTTACCAATTATCTTTCGAGAAACCGGAAAAATTACACCTCCACATACAATTTGGGTTAAAAAAAGAAAAGTAGCTGTAGAAATATTACCCGAAATTCCAACTAATGATCTGAACAATGAAGATGTGGAAAAATTAAGAGATAAATGCTATAATATTTATAAAGACAATTTATAATCAAAATAAAAAGTGATACAATAATTATGGACATTTCACTTTATTCTCAATTGTTCGAACCTTCAAGAATATATTTTTCTGAAAAGAGATTACATCACTTATGGAGTAAATATCTTTGGAAAAAATTATATCGATCTACAACTGGACAAAATCTTTCCATAGTTTCCACTGGAGAACATAATAATAATGAAGGCCCGGATTTTCTAAATGCTCAAATTATTATCGATAATAATTATCTGATAGGTGATATTGAAATACATTTTGACAATCACGATTGGTATTATCATTCTCATCACAAAAATAAAAAATATAACAATTGTATCTTACATGTTGTTTTCAGAAAGGTGGAAAATGCAGATCATGTTTTATCTGAAAATGGAAAAAAAGTTCCAATTTTATATATTCCATATCAAGAATTGGAAAACTATCCACACAAAACACAATGTTTGCTGAATACAAAATCGCCCTATGATTTTTTTTCTGTCTTAGAAAAATACGGATTGCTAAGATTTAATAAAAAAACCGACTATTTTTTCAAACAGAGCACTCGTTTCAATTTTGATTTGATGTTCTTTTGGGGAATGTTCAAATCAAGTGGTTATCGCTACAATCAAGAAAACACGGTTAAATTATTCTTGAGATTTCCATGGAAAGATTATTTTAGCAAAAAATTATTACCGGAGAAAATAGAAAAAATTCTTTTCCAACTTGCTGAATTAGAAATAAATTATAAAGATGA
>LSCC01000080.1 GCA_001577215.1 Fidelibacterota bacterium TCS52 | reverse complement strand
TAAAAATACCCAAAACAGATTTGCATTTGCATTTGGATGGCTCATTACGGCTTTCAACTTTGATTGAATTAGCAAAAAAAGAGGGAATAAAATTACCGAGCTATACTGAGACAGGGATGAAAAAAGAAGTTTTTAAAGATTCTTACAACTCACTTGATGAATATTTACGAGGTTTCAGTTATACTTGTGATGTGCTAAGAACCAAAGATGCGATAGAGCGAGTTTCTTATGAATTGGCAATTGACAATCAAAATGAAGGAGTTCGTTATATTGAAGTGAGATTAGCCCCTCAAACATTAATGAGCAATAAGATGTCTTTTGAAAATGTAATGAATTCTGTTTGGATAGGGCTAGAACGAGCAAAAAAAGAATTTAATTCTCAATCCAAAATAATAACTGGTAAAGAACCACAGTTTAATTATGGAATAATCGTTTGTGCAATGAGATTTTGTGATGAAAGATTTTCTCCATTTTTTAAGTCATTTTTTAAAAATCATAAATATTCAGATAAACTTGAAACAATAAATTTGGTATCACAAGAACTTGCAAAAGCAACGACTAAAATAGTAAACGAAACGAACATTCCAATAGTTGGTTTTGACCTCGCCGGAGCTGAAAAAGGTTTTCCGGCAGATAACCATATTCAATCTTATGATATTGTTCATCGGAATTTTTTAAGTAAAACCGTTCATGCCGGAGAAGCTTATGGACCTGAATCGATTTTTCAAGCTATCACAGATTTACATGCAGATAGAATTGGACATGGTTTTTATTTGTTTGATGAAGACAAGGTTGTAAGTGAAAAAAACAAAAAACACGCAAAAGAATATGTTTATAATCTTGCACAATACATTGCAAATAATCGCATCACATTAGAAATTTGTCCTACGAGTAATTTACAGACAAATCCCGATTTGAATGGCAGCATGAAAAACCATCCATTGAGAAAAATGATAGATCACAAACTTTCAATAACCATAAATACCGATAATCGACTTATATCAAATACTACCGTAACAAAAGAATTGCAACTTGTGATCAAAGAAATGAAAATTACCCCTTCTCAATTGAGAAATATAATTATTTACGGATTTAAAAGATGTTTTTATCATGGCTCTTATGTTGAAAAAAGGGACTATGTAAGAGATGTCATAAATTATTACGAAAAAATAATAGATGATTATCTTGGAAATTGATCACCCCTTTTAATAAACTGAGAATGTTAAAGAATTAAAAAGTTTAATTTATTATTATAGTAATTAAATAATTTTCTCATTAATTTCCAATATGAAGCAAGGAAAAACACACACAAATAACAATTACTATTTTTATTTAATTTTAACAATCTTTTTATTTATAAATATTCTTTCGGCATCATCTACAATTTCAGGATTTATTCAAGACAAGGAAAATGGCGAACCAATTTCCTATGCAAATGTTTTTCTAAAGAACACATCTTATGGAACCGTAACAAATAACGATGGATATTTCTATTTTAAAATAGATTCTATCGGGAATTTTACACTAATTGTTAGCATGATGGGATACAAACCTGTTGAAAAAAATTTGATCATAAAAAAAAACACTGCAAAAAAAATAAATCTGTATATGGAAACGGTGGCTATTGAATTGGGTGAAATCACTAAAACTGGAGAAATTGAAAAATTTAAACAGGATGTAAGAATAAGTACGATAAATTTGAGCAATAATGATCTCAGGTCCTCTCCTGTTGTTTTAGAACCAGATATCTTTCGTACAATTCAACTTCTTCCAAGTGCAACAGCTGGAAATGATTTCAGTAGTGCGCTGTATGTTCGAGGTGGTTCACCCGATCAGAATTTGATCTTATTAGACGGAATAACCGTTTATAATCCGTATCATCTTGGTGGTGTCTTTTCAACTTTTAATACAGATGCGGTGAAAGAGGCGAACTTTATGGCTGGTGGATTTCCTGCAAAATATGGTGGCAGAATGAGTTCAGTTCTCAGTATTCTCAACAGAGAAGGTAATTCGAAAAATTTTGAAGGACAGGGAAATATTTCTCTTATTTCAAGCAAGTTGTTACTGGAAGGACCAATTCCGAAAGGATCATTTTTGATCGCGGGAAGAAGAACATATTTTGATGGATTGTGGGAATTGATCAGAAAACCAATAAATAAAAAACGAGATAATGATTTATCGCCTTTCCCTTATTATTTCTACGATTTTCAAGGTAAAATAAATATAGATATTAATCAAAAACATAGAACTACATTTAGCGGTTTTTTTGGCGATGATGTCCTCAATATTGAGGAAACAAATACTTGGGGTTCCGAAGAAGATAAAGATTATTCAAAATCAAAATTTTCTATTGATTGGGTATGGGGGAATAGAACTGTAAGTTTAAAACACCGCTGGATCATTACTCCAAACCTAATTGGTAAATTTAGTTTAGCGCGAAGCAAGTTTCACTTTGATATTGAATTATTTGAAGAAGAAAAATTCCCTAACAGTCCAGATTCAAGTAATAATATTAAATTGAAGGTTTATGATTATATAACGGATGTTTCGCCATTTGTTGATTTTGTTTGGTTTTTAAATGATAAAAATGCAATAGAATTCGGTTCGTTCTATAAAAAAGTAGATTTCAACTTAGGATTAACATTTGATTCAAATAATTTGGTTGATATTCATTCTAAACCATCTGAATATGGATTATATTTCCAAGATAAATTTCAACCCAATCCTCTTTTGATGATACAACCGGGGATAAGATTAACTCACTATGAATTTAAAAATAAAACATACCCTGATTTTCGTCTTAACACAAAATATTTTCTTTCGGATAAATTTGCGATAAATGTCGCCATTGGAAATGTGTATCAATTTCTTCAAACAGCAAATCCGGAAACAGAAAATATGAGAATAATTGATTTTTGGTATCCGACTTCAAAAGAACAATTGCCAAGTATAGTTTATAGTTCAATACTTGGTATGGAATATTGGTACAAAGAAAAAATTCAAATAAAACTTGAAGGTTATTATAAAGATTATGATCATCTTTTAACTTTAGATGATGGATTTATAGCGGCATTTGATAGTGTGAATAATTTTATAGAAGCCGACGGATATGCTTATGGAGTGGAATTTTTAATTAAAAAACAAATTGGAAATTTAACCGGTTGGGTGGGTTACACATACTCGGTTACAAGGAAAAAAGATGGTAACATTTGGTATCCCCCAAAATATGATAAGGCGCATAATTTAAATATTGTTGCAAAATATGATATTGGGAATAAATGGTATTTTAATTCAGCCATCGTTTTTAATACAGGTAGTCCATACACCCAAATATTGGGAAAAATTCATTTATTGGATGATGAAACATTGGATACACAAAATAAGTATCAAAAATATTATTCATCTGAAATTGATATTTATGGAGAGAAAAATTCAGAACGATATCCAAACTATTTTCGACTGGATCTTGGTTTTAATAGAAGAAGTGAACTGTTCAGCTTGAAAACGGAATTTTATTTTCATGTCATTAATACAACAAATCATATGAATGTATTTATGTATTGGTGGACAGATAAAGATGATAAAATTTATCGTCAGCCAGTGCCAATGTTTCCATTTTTCCCAAGTTTAGGAGTAAAATTTTATTTTTAATAAGTGAATAATATGAAAAAAATTATTTTAACAATATTTGTGTTTTTAATGTTATATTCTTGCGGAGATTGGTCTCCACAAGAAGTAACAATTGATCATGAACCAATGTTAAATATTCTTGCTCATTTGAGTAGCACAAACACAAACAATAATTTTGTCCAAGTTGGTCACACCCTTTCAATAAGTGAACAAAGTGAGATTGAAACCGATAGTGTTATAACTGCGTATTGGATAGATGGTGAAACTGGCGACACAATTCAATACGAGTATCCAAATTATAAACTTACTTATATTATTGAAGATGCTAATGTTTTTTTTACAAATTTAAATTTAGACACAATTTTATTTGACTATTTTTCAGAAGGATTTTATTTACCGGCAGATACAACTTTTTTGTTTGAAGCCGGAGAAGAATATCGATTGAATGTCATTACAGATGAATTTGATAAAGCGATCGGTGATATCATAATTGCAGGAAAACCGGAATTTGTTTTGGAAGATACGATTTTCCATTTGAATGAAAATAATTGGGCAATCAGATGGACAGATGCAACAAGCTATAAATATAATATTGAAATGGAATTGGATTATGAATCATATCAAAATAATAGAAACTATTTTGAATATGAAGTATCACTTGAAGAAGCTGAGTGGAGTTATAATTCAACTGATTTTACTTTTTATGATCCGTTTGAAAGTTTTGAAAAAGATACACTAATTGTTTGGATGACCATTCAGTCTGTTTCAGAATATTATAACGAGTATTTTAATCTTGATGATAATATCGGGTTAGGTTATATAACAATTGATGATTTTTATATGAATTTAAATAATGGTTTGGGGGCTGTGATTTCAAGTGCAAAATCTGACAGTCAGAGAATTGTTTTTATTAAATGATATTTACTGAATAAAATTTTTATATATTTTATACATAAAAAAATAGGAGAATAAACAAAACTTATTCTCCTAAAATAACAAATGTACTATAAGCAGATTTAAAAAAAACAAAAAAGATCAATTAAGACCTTTTTTGTTTATATTTCCCAAATTATTTATTAACTAAAATCTCTGTCTTTTACAGTTTTACGTCTATCTTTTTTAGCTTTTTCAACAGCTACATCAACTATTTCACGCACAACATCTGATAATACTGCTGGAACATTTCCTGCGGTGTGCATCCCTTTTTCTTCCTTGAGATATTTCTTTAATTTTGATGCTACAACCAATACGTCTTTTGCCATCGTTTTCTCCTTTTTGTTAGTTAAATTACACGTTTTGTTACCATTTTTATCTCTATACAATAAAATTTACAAAAAAATAATATAAACGCAAACAAAAAATTATTTTTTTAATTTTTATCAATATGTGTGACCACTTATTGTATCAAATAGTATTTTCATTTTATAATAACTAAACCTATCATAATTTCTTACATGTTAATTCATTACAACTAAATTTTTCCCAAATCCTCAATATAAAATTCTTGAAAATCAACTCGGCCGGAAAGTTCCATATAATGAATTTTATTTAAAATACTTTCAAATTTCTTGACATTATCATTATTTAGTATAACCATTTTGCTTCCCAAAAGCGCTCCATCCCCAATATAATTAATTTTATCAAGAGTTAAATCCGGAACTAATCCTAACGACAGAACTGCCTCTGGACGAATATAATTACCAAATGCTCCTGCAATAAACACTTGACCAATTTCATTATATTTAATTTTGATGTTTTCACACAAAACATGCCATCCTGCGACTATAGAGCTTTTTGCCAATTGGAATTGTCTTATATCCTTTTGTGTTAAAACCACTTCATCATTTTTCTCATCTGAATGCTGTAAAATAAAATATATAACACCATTTTCATCGGTTTTAATTCTATTCGTAAAAATTTCTTTATTGGAAATATTTTTAATATTATCCGGTTTTAATAATTTTCCTTGTGAAGAAACAATTCCCTTTTGTACAAGAAAATTAATTATATGAAACAATCCACTTCCACATATTCCAATTGGTTTTTCATTTCCTACAGTTAATAATTCTATGCTATCGTTTACACAAAGCATATCCGTAATTGCCCCGGGTTCAGCTCTCATTCCATTTTTGATCTTTGCTCCTTCCAAAGCAGGTCCAGCAGGTGAAGATGCCGCTAAATAATGCCCATCTTTATGTATCACCAATTCACAATTTGTTCCAATATCAATTAATAAATAATTTCCTTTTTTATTGATTGATTCTGTTACAAGTAGATCTCCTGTAATATCACCACCAACAAATCCACCTATATTTGGCAACATAAATACTTCTGCCAGCGAATTTATTTTCAAACCTATTTGATTTGCAAACAACAATGGTATTTTTTTCACAACTGAAGTATATGGAGCTACAGAAAGTGAATATGGATCTACACCCAATAATAAATGATTCATTACCGTGTTTCCCGCCATTACAACACTATAAATTGACAATGGGGAAATATCATATTTATTGCAAATTTCCAATATAAGTTCATTTATTTTTTCAATAACCATTTCTTGTAATTGCTTTAAATTATTTTCACTTTTTGAGCCATAATCTATTCTTGAAATAAAATCCTGCCCAAAATCTGACTGCGGATTTTCAGCGGTAATTGTTCCTATCGTCTCGCTTGAAATTAAATTGACCACGCTACAAGTTAAAGTTGTTGTTCCAACATCTACGGCTAATCCAAAAAGATATTTGGAAGTGTCTCCAGGTTCAATATCTAAAATATTATTTTGAGAAACAGTTACAGTAACTTGATGATCTCGTTTCCTTAAAACTGTCGGAAGATTTTGTAAATATTGTAAGGTAAATTTATAGTATTTACCGGTTAAATTAGAGATAGCTGTTTCAACAATTTCTGCATCGCTTTTAAAATTACCCAAATGTGATGCTTCTAGCTTTAAAAACAATTTTTTAACTATTGGTTTAATTTGTTGTTTGTGTTTATATTTTGAAAGCAATGTATCTATTGCTTTTTTTCTTGATGTAGATGGTATGAAAATTTCACAATCATTTTTCAATTCTACTTGACAAGCTAATCTATAACCGGATTTTAGTTCATTTTTATTGAATAATCTTTTTTCGTCTAATGTAGGTTTGGGAATTCCACTATTAAACTTAACCTTACATTTTCCACAAATCCCGGCTCCTCCACAGGGAAATGAAATATTAATTTTATTTCTTTGTAAAATGTTTAGAAGATTTATAGGTGATTTTTTATCTTCTAAATTCTCTTTTATTGTTTTTTTTTCTGGTAGGATCTTTATTGATATCGTTTTTTTTTCCAATATAAATTCCTTTTTACTCAAATAGTTATATCACTAAAAAATACAATAATAAATTAATAACAAAAAGAATTAAAATATTTCTTGATTTTTATAAATATTATTAATATAATAATACTAATTATATGGAATATTATAACAAAGAGGTGAAAAAATGAAAAAAATTAAAATTATTATTTTTTTCGCGCTTCTATTCTATTTTGCATCGTTTGCCTATGGAATTACATATGGATTGTTCAAAACCATAAATACGGATACGTCTTACACCACTTCAATTTGTTTTAGTCCAGACGATAAATTTATTGTTTCGGGTAGCGAAAACAAAACAGTAAAAAAGTGGTCAGTAAAAACAGGTCAACTTCTTTCAACTTTTGAAGGGCATGAAAAATTAGTTACATCAGTTGATTACAGTAGTGATAGTTCTATGATCGCATCAGGCAGCAAAGATAATACAATTAAAATTTGGAATGCTGATAATGGAGAATTGATATATACTTTTAGCGATCATTCATATCCGGTAACATCAATTGACTTTAGTCCCAACAACAAATTCCTTGTTTCTGGAAGTGAAGACAAAACTATTAAAATTTGGAATTTAAATTCAGGCGAACTTGTTAAAACACTAAATAAACATGATTCGTATGTCTGTTCGGTAAAATTCAGTGATGACGGAAAATATATTTTGTCAGCAGGCAGTTGGGGAAGAAATATTTACTTGTGGGATGCAAGCAATTTTGAATTCATTATGGAATATAGCGATCATCTCGATTGGATAACCTCAATTGATTTTCACAATTCTAATAAAATGTTTGCATCAGCAAGTTTAGATAATACAATAATAATCTGGAATGTTAAATTTGGGTCAAAAATGCAGAATCTAAAGGGACACAGTTCTACAATTAGTTCAATAGATTTTGAACCTAACGGTGAGAAAGTTGTTTCAGGTAGTTGGGATAAAAGTATAAAAATATGGAATTCTCAAACAGGTGAATTAGTAACGACTATTAATGACGCTCATACTGACAATATTTTGGATGTCCACTTCAGCAATAATAGCAAATACTTGGCTTCTTGTGGCAATGATAACACAATTAAAATATGGAAACCCTCTTATATAACAGAAAATATCCATAAATACGTGGTAGAAAAAATGACAATATGGCAAAAAAAGGGAGAGTTTGAAAAGGTTGCCGATTACAAAAAAAGAATGGAAAAAAGAAATGACAAAATAGTGGAATTAACTTATGAGGCATTAAATAATTTAAAAAATAAATATATATCAACGATTAATTGGAATATTAAAATAATTGGTGATTACGATGCAGAAGAAGAAACTTTTAAAATAAAAATTCCAATTGCCGGGATTGTTGCTTTAAAAGTTCCAATTGATGAAGCAAAAATATTCAAAGATAATGAAGAAAAATTACAAATTATTCATCCAAATTTAAAATTTCAAAATAACCACTGGGAACTAGCTACTGCAGAAATTTATCTTGTGCAAAATGACAAGAGTTATCAATACAACAGTGCAGAAATGGTTAATTATAATCCTGTTGATGAACTAAACTTAGATTTTGAGGAAATTGATTTTGAAAAGCATCATGAAGTAAATATTACTTCAAAAGATGTCGAAGATTCTTACAATATTAATATCAACATCCCAGAAACAGATACGGTTAATGCAAATGCAATTGCCGTAATAATTGGAAACTCCAACTACAAAAAAACAAAAAATGTTGATTACGCAATCAATGATGCAATGTCAGTAAAAGAATATTTTATAAAATCATTTGGTATTAAAGAAGGAAATATATTTTTATTAAAAAATGCAACTAAAGGTGATATGGAGCAATATTTCGGCATGAATGGAAATTATCAGGGAAAACTTTTCAACACAGTTAAACCAAACAAATCTGATGTTTTTATTTACTATTCCGGACATGGTGCTCCTGGGTTAAAAGATCATAAGGGATATTTTGTGCCTGTTGAATGCGATCCTAATTATGTAGAATTAGGCGGATACCCGCTAGATGTATTTTATGAAAATCTTGCACAAATACCATCAAAATCAACCACTATTTTATTAGATGCATGCTTTAGTGGCGCAAATATTTTTAAGGATATATCCCCGATAACAATAAAAATTGATAACCCAATGATAAATCTCAACAACAATGTTGTGTTGACAAGTTCAAAAGATGATCAGGTTTCCAGTTGGTATAATGGGAAAAAACATGGCATGTTCACTTATTTTTTATTAAAAGCAATACATAATAAAAACGCTGATATAAATAACGATGATCAAATCACTTATGAAGAAATTTATCAATATATTTCTGATAATAGTGAAGGAATTCCATATTACACAAGAAGAATTCATGGCGTCGAACAAACACCAACTATCTTCGGTAAAAACAAAGAAACCATAGCAATTCAATATTAATTTAATCCAATTAGAGCGAGGAGAAAACTTTATGAAAAAAACATTAATAATATTGATGTTTATAATTTTGACATTTTGTACTACACAAAACAATTCTATCCCCAAAACAGAAATTATAAATCAAAGTCTACAACCAAATTTAATTGATCTTGGAAACAATTGGTGTCAAGTTTCCACCAAAGTTGCCATTGAAAATATTTCTCCTGAAGACGCAAAAAAATTAGCATTACAAAAAGCTTATCGTCAAGCCATTGAATACTTTTCCGGAATTGAAGTAAAAAGCCAAACATCATATTTGCAATCTCATAG
>LSCC01000008.1 GCA_001577215.1 Fidelibacterota bacterium TCS52 | reverse complement strand
TACCCTCTGCTTAATATTGCTACCTTATTATCCATATTAATTAACATTTTAGCAATTGCAATTGTCAGAGGAGTTTTTCCCGCTCCTCCGATTGTGATGCTGCCAATAGAAATAACGGGCGTATCTACTTTTTGGGATCTAAAAAAATTGATATTGTATAATTTATGCCGTAATTTGATTATTACATCAAATAAAAAATTAAATATTTTCAATGCTATTTATTCTTATTTTTATAAATAAGTTCTAACATGCTTCCTATCATTTTTTTCGTCGAATTTTCAACCATTAAATTATCAACTGTCTTTTCTATTTTCGCCTGTTTAATGGTTTTGTGATTGAAAGTTAAAACCTCTTTTTGGATTTCTGTTGAAAGTTCAGCTACATTAAATTTATTTTGAATTAATTCCGGAACCAATTGATTACCATTTAAAATATTTATCATCCCGATATAGCGTATTTTAGTTACTAATCGAGCAAGAAAATAAGTAACAAAAGATGTTTTATAGAAAATCACCATTGGTTTTTTATGCAATGCCGCTTGCAAGCTTGCTGTCCCTGAAGCAACCGCAATTGCTGATGAATGTGCCAACAAATAATTAATATCGCCTTTATATACACAACAGTCAGATTCTATATAATATTTATCCCAAATTTCTTGAGAGATATTCTTAGATTTAGAAATTACAAATTGCCAATGAGGAAATTTTTTATGTAAAATTTTTATTGTATCAAAAATTACAGGCAAATGGTTTTCAATTTCCTGTTCTCGACTACCTGGTAGAAAAGATATTATCGGTAGATCTTTATTTAATTCTAATTTTTTTAACGGGGTAAAAGAAAATGATTTATTCATTATAGTATGCGCTAATGGATTCCCTACATAGGTTACAGGTATTTTATATTGAGCAAAATAATTTTTCTCAAAAGGATATATTACAAATAAATGATCAACATATTTACGTATTTGTTTTACTCTGCCTTCTTTCCAAGCCCAGGTTTGAGGTGCAATATAATAAAAAACAAGAATGTTCATTTTCTTCAGTTTTTTTGCTAATTTTAAATTAAATCCGGGATAATCAATAAGAATAATTGCATCCGGTTTTGTATTTTTTATTGCTGATATTACATTTTTAAACATCTTTTTAATAAATGGTAAATGTTTTAATATTTCAAAAAATCCCATAAAAGTGGTTTCATTACTATGGTAAAGTAATTTCATCCCTTGGCTCTGCATCTTTTCCCCACCAATACCGAATATATTTATATCTGGATATAAATATTTAAAATTATTTACAATATTTGCGCCCGGCTCATCTGCCGAATGATCACCTGCAATTACACAAATAGATTTTAAATTTAATTTTTTTATCATTATTGTTGGTTTATAGATTCCTGAATCTCGCTTGCAAGTTTTAATGCCTTGTATCCATCTTCTCCTGTTACCATTGGGGTTGTGTCATTTATTATTGATTTGATAAATTCGCTTAATTCCATCTTCAACGCATTATATTTTTGGGGTTCAATTTTATCATAATTAATTATTTTTGAAAAATCTTTTGGAATTTTAGATAATATTTTTGAATTAAAATTTTTCTGATTATTATCTTCTTTAAGTAAAAAATAAACATCCGCTTTATTGTTTAGAAAATCCATTGATATATACAAATTCTTTTGAAATATTCTAACCTTTCGCATTTTTTTATAAGATATCCTGCTTGATGTAATATTGGCAACAGTTCCGTTGGCGAACTCGATCCTGGCATTCACAATATCGCACTCGCTTGATAACACCTTTGTGCCTGACGCGGAAATGTTAGTAATTTCAGCATCAATTGTAAAGAGTAACAAATCTAGATCATGAATCATTAATTCCATTATTACCGGCACATCTATACCTCGCAAGGGATTGAATTTTCCAACACGATGAATTTCTATAAAAGACGGTTTTAAATCATATTTCTCTTTTGTTTTTACAAAAATAGGATTAAATCTTTCAATATGACCAACAGATATTTTTAAATTATTTTTATCGGCTAAATTATTCAATTCTCTGATCTGATCAACTGTTTGAGTTACCGGCTTTTCAATAAAAACATGTTTTCCATTTAGCAGAGCTTCTTTAGCAATATCAAAGTGGGATATTGTAGGAACAACAACATCTACAACATCAACCAAATCAATTAATTCACTCTGTGAATAATATTTAATGTTATATTTTTCGGAAATTAATTTTTGCACTTCCGGAGCAATGTCACAAAATCCTACAATTTCAACTTCCGGAATTTTCAACAAATTTTGTAAATGGTATTTTCCGAATTTGCCGACACCAAAAAGACCAACTTTAATTTTATTCTTATTTTTTTTCATAAGAGTAATTTACAACTTATTTTCTAAAAAACCAATTTGAATTTTACACTTTTTAAAAACTTCACTTAATTCAATGAAACATTACAAACCAAGGATCTTTTTCAAATCACTTTCTGTAACTTCAAGTAAACCTGATTTCGGAAGTCGTTTCGTTAATTCTCTCCAATTTTCATCTTCATTGAATACAATTTCAAATAATGGAATTGCTTCTTCAATTTGTTTATTATTTGCAAGCGCAATTGCTTTCCAAAATTTCATTTCTAAATTATTTGGCATCAATTCTTCCGCAGATCCATATTCTTCAAGAGCTAACTTCATATTACCATTTTCAACTGCAACATCACCATTATTCATATATTCATAAGCTTGGTGTATTTTCAAAAGCCGCTCGATTTCAACTATTGGATTTTTATGATCATCAACCCTCAAATCAATTTTTTTATCTTCCCAAGAATGCTCTACACTTTTTGAATTTACAACTATTAATGCAGCTGATTGTCTTCCACGAATATCTCCTCCGGTTGCTTGAGCTACTTGCAAAACCTTCAAAACTCGTTCGGCAAGTTTTAAATCACTATTCTCTTCAAAAGTTTTTGACATTGCCGGAACAACTTTATCATTTAACATCATATTCGCTTGAACAGAATAGTTGTCACCAATTATATGATTAGCAGATTCTATACATTTTTTTCCTGTAAAAGCCGAAACATCGCCATTAACATCTAACATTGCAACTTGTCTAAAATCCTTTCCGTCATCTTTAGTAACTAATTTATCAAGTGCTTCAACTGCACTTTTGCCTTCTTCCATTAGTTTAATTCCATCCGGTCCATAAGCAGGATTCACAAAAGACTGAGTTGCTACAACACCAATACCGGATTTCCCCCACGACACTATTGTTCCAACTGAAAACCAGTGACTTTGGACTCCGACTGCCATTTCACCAGTAATTTTATCTCTTGCAACAATTGAAAATGTATGAGCAAATTTCTCTTTATTGTTCGGTTTTGCATTCACAATGTTTACTGAAATCATTGTGAAAATTGTAATTAATGAGTAAAACATTAATTTTTTCATAAAATTACTCCTTTTTATATTTTTACTAAATTTTAATGTTGGCATATAATTAGTTTAAGAATATTTAATAAAATTTCCAAATATTAATTGTCCAAAAATAAACACATAAAATCTTTTTGTTTTAAAAATTAAATTGTATTTTTGAGATTAATTGTTGACATATTTTTTTTAATTTGAATTAAATAAAAGGAATGTTTATAATTGAAAAAACAAAATATTACAGTAAATATATTTAAAAATTATAGGTACATTATATCTGTATTTTTATTGTTAACAATTTTCAGCATCAATTTATTCGGTATAATAAAAAAATATAACGATTTTACAATAATTTATCAAAAGCAAGATGAAAGAATAGAAAAAATATTATCAAAAGAAATCAAATTAGAAATACTGCGAATAAAGAAAAAATATAATTTAGATATTAATAAGTTTCAAATAATAATCATGAATTCAGCAGATCAATTCAAAAAAGAATTTGATAGTGATTTTCCAAATTGGGCTGTTGCTGCAGCAAAATATCCAAGTAGAAAAATCATCTTAAAAAGTCCATCATTTAGTAAACAATATATTCCGGAATTGAGGGAAACAGTAATTCACGAAATGGTACATATTGCCTTAGAGCCAATAATAAAAGATAAATATTTTCCACGCTGGATAAATGAAGGAATGGCACAATACGAAGCAGAACAATTTGACTTTCAGAAAAAAATATTATTGGGACGCATATTACTTTACAGCGATTATATGAGTTTGAGTAAAATTGATGATATTTTAAAATTTAATTCACAAAAAGCAAGTTTAGCTTATGCACAAAGTGTTTCTGCGTTTAAATTTTTAATAGAAGAATTCGGAGATAAATCATATAAACGATTCTTGATATTTCTCTATGAAGATCAAAAATTTGAAACAGCTTTTAAAAATGCCTATCATTTTTCATTAAAAGAATTTGAAAGCTATTGGAACATTTGGGCGCATAAGAGATATAAATTTTATGTACTGATCGATATTAATTCTCTGATTTGGATAACTTTACCAATTTTAGTTTTACTTGCTTGGCTGATCGTAAAAGTCCGTAATAGAAAAACATTAAAACGCTGGGAAGATGATGAATTTTATGAAATTCTAAATAATGAACATAAAGAAAATGAAAAATAATTTTTTCTTTACTCATAAAAATCTTATATTTATTAATATGAAACATGATATGAAAAACATAAATTATTTATTATACGGTCAAGAATTGTGAAAAAACATATCTTCTATATTGCAATTGTATTTTTTGCTTTGTCGCCACTTTATGGTCAAACAAACAATATCGAAAATTATGGCATTAATCAATATTGGGGAATGGGACAATCTGGTGGTTCAACAAATTATTTTCCAAATTCTTTTTGGATCAATCCTGCATTAAATAATGATTTTAAATACACTGTTTCAGCAAATATTGCTGTATTACATGATATTAGAATATCTGAAATTTCCTCAAGATTTAGATATGGGAAAAAACATTTTTTCGGTTTCGGTATTAATTATGAAAATTATGGCACATTCAACGGAAGAGATGAATACGGAAATTTAACGAATGATTTCACAGCTTCTCAATCACAATATTTACTTGGATATGCAATTCATATTTCAAACCATTTATCGTTAGGAACAAATATTATATATTTTACAAACTCAATTGCAGATTCAAATTATTCAACATTTAATTCTCAATATGGAATTTTGCTCAGTACTAAAAACAAAATTAATTCATTTGGATTAATAAATACTTCTTTTTCATCCGGTGATAATTCTTCTTGGCGAATTGCATTTTCACATCAATTAGAACATTTACCATTAAGAATAAATATTGATTATAGATTGTATGATGATAAATTTGATTACAAAAACATTTCTATTGGTGGATTATTTTTCGTTTCCCAAAACTTTAATTTGCTTATGGGAATGAATTTCCAACGCTTTAATTTGCAAGCACAAAATCTTGGTGCTGCCGATATTTTTGCCGGTTTATCAATTGGAGCTACTTATATATATAATAACATCAATATCGGTTTATCTTTATATAATTATGGGACTCTCGGTAGAATCACCTCACTTGGAATTTCTTATTCGGTTGATGAATTAAAATAGTGCTTGATACTTGAAATTGATCTTCGAATTTATCGAATTAAACGGAAAATGGAGATGTGAAACCGGAAGTAAAATTTAAAAAAAATTGCCACGGAGTTTAAGCTCGTGGATTTAATGAATTGAAAAATAAAATAGCTTTAACCAAATGAAAACAGAAAAAATGAGGACGGAAGAATAATTTTCAACAACCTTATTTTTCAACAATTAACCTTAATAGAAAAATGCTAACACAAGACAAATAACCTTATTACATTATTTTATTCAATGTTCAATTTTAATAAAGTAATAAGGTTTTTTATTTCTCAATTTCTACTCTTTTTTATGTCCATTGTGGTTTCTTTGTGCGCTTGGTGGTAAATCTCTTTTGTGAACTATTCTCTGCGTTCTCGAACAGAAAACGGAAGATGAATAATCAATATCCAACCCACTCAACAACTCAACTATTCAACCACTCTTCACGGCAACTTTGGCATTATCCTAGTACCCTTTGCCTCTTTACTACCCGGCGAATTGTCATATACTTCAATAATATGATAAACAACAGCTATGAATTCTTTTGAAAATTTACCATGAAAATAACTATGAATTAAGTTTACATATTCAACTATATCTTTTTCGTAATCAGTTAAATTGGGATTGTTCGGATCAAAAAGTTGAACAACAGTTTTTAATTTATAACAAGGAATATCCAAGAAAACGATAGTTGAAACGGGATTTAAAATCTGGTTTAAAAATGTTTGTGTAATAAAATTCGGATTTGTGTATAATTCCAATGATAATTGCTTATTTATATCAAAAAGTTCTTGCCCCTGATAATACATTGAAGTTAATGTGTCAAGCTTTACAGGAAATGGATTATCATTTGTCTCTTTTAACATTTTAATAGTTTCTTTAATTTTTTCCTTTTTTGGTAAAAATCCCATGCCTTTTACAGAATTATTTAATTTGAAATGACTGTCTTTTCGCATTGCACCATAAGTTGCAACTATCCCGTTATGCGGACCTGCCCATTTTGGCGGTTGGTGATTTCTAAATCTTTCCATCGTGTTTAAACGAGCATCCCAATTCCATTCAATAAATTCATCCGGAACTTCAACAGTTTTATATTCTTGCCATTCGCTATTAACTTTAGCTCTGATGATATTATTGTCATCGTATTTTGACATGTCAACATTTTCTTGAACAAAATATCCGTCTCTCCAACAATCAAGTTCTTCAACTGAATATTTCTTATCAACATTTTTCTGTGAACAAGAAATAAAAAATAACATGAGAATTGAAAACACAACCAGAATTTTCCCTTTCATTTTTCCCCCTTTTTTTATCATTGATATAAGTTATAAAAAAATTTATTTAGTTCCGAAAATTTTATCTCCAGCATCACCAAGACCGGGAATTATATATCCATCTTCGTTAAGGTGATCATCTAATGCAGAAGTAAATAATTGTACATCATTATGATCTTCGGTAATATTTTTTACTCCTTCGGGTGCAGCAACAAGACAAACCGCCTTAATATCTGTACAATTTTCCTTCTTCACCATCTCAATAACTGCTTTCATTGAATTGCCGGTTGCCAGCATCGGATCAACAATTAAAACATTTCTGCTACTAATATCATCATTGAATTTCTTATAATATTCAATTGGTTTTAATGTTTTCTTGTCTCGATACACTCCGACAATCCCAACTCGTGCCGACGGAATAACTTCTAAAACACCATTAAGCATACCAAAACCTGCTCGTAGAATTGGAACTACAGATAATTTTTTTCCGGAAATTTTTCTTGCACCTATTTTCCCTTGCCAAGTATCAATTTGATATTCATGCGTTTCCAAACTCCGTAATGCTTCATAAGTTAAAAAAATCGAGATCTCTTTTACCAATGATCTAAATTGATAGATGCTTGTATCGTTCCTCCGAAGTAAACTCATTTTATGTTCTATCAATGGATGTTGAATTACTTTTATTGACATTTTTTTCTCCGAATTTATTTGTTGACTTTGTGAAATTATTTTATTGGAGGTATTTTTCCTGTTCCTTTTTTTGTGTTCTTGTTTATTTTTGTGGCTCTATTTTATTTGATATTAAGATCGTAAACTCGCCTTTTGTAGAGTTATCCGTAAAATATTCAATGCTTTCTAAAACACTTCCACGAAATATCGTTTCATAAAATTTTGTTAATTCTCTACCTACAATAATATTTCTATTTCCACAATATTCCAAAACTTCATTCAAGAATTTTATTATCCGATGTGTAGATTCCAAAATAACGATCGGTTCCTTCAAATTTGCTATTTCCAGAAGTCGTGTATGTCTTCTCTTTTTATGCGGTAGAAACCCCTCAAAATGGAAGTGATTTGTAGAAAAATCTGAAACGGAAATCAAAGTTGTCAAAGATGAAACACCGGGAATCGGTACTATAGAAATATTTTCTTCAATTACTTTTTCGATCAAAAAATTTCCGGGATCGCTTATTCCCGGAGTACCTGCATCGGAAAGATATGCAACGGATTTACCAGAATTCAACAGATCTATTATTTTGGGAATACTTTTTAATTTGTTATGCTTATGATGACTGATCAATTCCTTATTTGGAACATCGTATTTTTTTAAAATTCTTACGGTAATTCTTTTATCTTCGCAAGCTATGACATCTATATTTTTCAGCACATCAACAGCACGAAAAGTTATATCATCAAGATTCCCTATTGGAGTCGCAACAATGTATAATGTATTCTTTAAAATTTCCATTATTATAATATAATGATTTTCTATTAAATAATCATAATTTTTAATTAAGCTTCCGAAATTTAGTCAATTAACCAATAAAAATGTTTTTTTTAATAAATTAAATCATTAATTTAAATATATAATTAAGGAGAAATAATCAAATGACCAAAAAACAAATTGTAATAACCGGAGCAAGCACAGGTATTGGAAAAGCATTAGCTTTGAAATATGGAAATGAGGAAAATACACTTTGGTTAATAGCCCGTTCTACTGATAAGTTGAATAAAATTGTTGATGAAATTAAAAATAATGGTGGCGAAGCAAACTCTATTCCATGTGATCTGTCAAACACTGAAAAAATGCTTGAAATTTCCCAAAATATCGAGGATCGATCCGGTGGAATTGATCTGCTAATTGTTAATGCGGGATACAGCTCAAGAATATTTTATCACGGAAACGATAACATAAAAGAAGCACAAAAAATGATAGATCTGAATTTTTTGTCTGCAATCATTATGATAGAATATTTTGTGCAAAAAATGATCAAAAAAAATAGCGGGCATATCGTTGGAGTAGCAAGTGTTGCCGGATTTCGTGGAATGCCAACTGCAGGAGTATATAGTGCAACAAAAGCCGGATTTGCCACTTATTTAGAAGGCTTGAGAGTTTCGCTTGGTAATTATAAAATTGATATTACAACAATAAATCCGGGATTTGTTGATACACCAATGACACAGAATAAAAACAATCCCAAACCATTTTTGACTACTCCAAAAAATGCGGCAACAATGATAACAAAAGCAATTACTAAAAAGAAAAAACGATTTATATTCCCGAAACCAATGATATTTGTCGGCTGGTTTGTGCGCAATCTTCCAAATTTTCTTTTTGATTATTTTGGCAGAAAATTCGCTTCGAAACTGAATAAATAAGAATAACATAGATGGAAAGAATAATCAATATCCAACAAGGAATTTTCAAGTTTCAAG
>LSCC01000079.1 GCA_001577215.1 Fidelibacterota bacterium TCS52 | reverse complement strand
ATCGGAATAGCACCCGAATTCATTCGGGTGATGAATGAAACTTATTTAATAAAAACACATTTTTTTGCAACTGAACTATTATTTATTGTCAAACGATAGATGTAAACTCCTGAAGAAATTGAAGTTGGTTTCCAATTTATTGTATAATTATCAGGTGATAGTTTTTCATTCAATAATGTTGTAATTAATTCTCCGCGAATATTGTAAATGGATAACTTGACTTTACTCTGTGTAGATAATTCAAAATCAATATTTGTCGATGGATTAAATGGATTTGGGTAGTTTTGATATAATCTAAATTCATTTGGCAAAGTGTTTGATGAAGTGTCAAGAATTTGATCTATCAATG
This sequence comes from Fidelibacterota bacterium TCS52, assembly GCA_001577215.1. Classification (GTDB taxonomy): domain Bacteria; phylum Fidelibacterota; class Fidelibacteria; order Fidelibacterales; family Fidelibacteraceae; genus TCS52. The sequence continues at coordinate 5,511 of LSCC01000079.1, read as the reverse complement.
CTTTGATACAAAAATTTGCAGTTGAATCCAAATCATGTAAATCATGCCAGCTTCCATTTTCATAATAATAACTTTCATTAAGATCTGCTGACGAAGTTACTATTGTATTTGACATTTGAGATTTGATTTGTAAAAAATATTTGTTTGGATCGGTTTGATCTTTTGGGGTTAATAAAACAGGAACTTCGGAAGTGCAGTCGTAGGGATGTCCACCTTTGTCAAATTCCAAATAGACATAAAAACTATCATTTTTTGAAAGTGTTATTGCTGAATTAAGATCAATTGTATGAAATCCGATGTGTTGTATGAATCCTGATTGAGAAGTAAGTAATTCTCCTAATTGATCATTTGTAAATTTATTAAAGATCTTAATTGTGTAACTTACATTATCTGTTGCATTGAAAAAACTTACTGCTTTTAATTCTTCAGAATATGATTGATTATTTTCTGAAACAAATACATTAAATGCTTTGTTCACATCTGATTTTGTTTCTCTCCAACCATGATAATCATGATAATAAACTTTGTCATATTTCATTAGTTCTACATCTTGAAATGAAACAGCTCCCATTTGATCTTGTTTACAGCAATGTTTATCGTAATAAGAAATCCAATAATATCCATCTTCACCTGCACCAGTTCCCCAACTGTTTTTTACTAACCAAGCGCCATTATCATTGGCTTGTGTTTCTTTATTATCATCCCAACCGACTATTGCTACCGAATGATTTGGGTCATTAGAATCAAAATATGGTTGATAGTGAATATTTCCGTCATAGAAGTTACCTGAATAATAACAAGTTGCTAAAACACCGTGTTTCATAATTGCTCTTTTTACAGTGTCGATATTTGTCAAAGCAGAATCAATTGTGTACCATTCAACATTTCTAACATAATAATAATGATATGATGATGAATCTCTTGCAGGATTTGGTTCAAAAGATTGGCCGTCAATATCTCTAACTGTTCCTTCGCCACGAGATAAATATGCAGTTGACACACGATAGTCGCCTCCATAATGGACACTCAAACCATCTCCTGTTACAGGAAAAATATCATCATTATTAAATTGGTTGAAACCATTCCACCAATCAAGATGATATTCTGCAAGATTTGGTTCGCCTGTATCGCCTTCAGCTGTCCATACTCCAGTTATCATCAAATTTCCCTCAATCGATGCCATTGTTCCGTGTGTCCAGCAAGTTCCACCACTTTGAGCTTTTACTGAAGTTACAAAATTTGAACCATTATAATTTCTTAAATCAAATGTATCCGGAATTGTCGCTTCTGACAAAAGTGAAATTGTGGTTATTAAAATAAAAAATATTATTTTATGTTTCATCTATTTTTTTAATACCAATTCATTATAATTTGGATTCTGCCAAAGTACGATCAATTTACGAAAATTATCATAGTTTTCAGGTTCAATAATTGATCGATCTACAATTAAATTTTTATTTATCATTAATGATTTTTCATTTTTTTTGAAATCAATTTTTACAGAACCTAATTTATTTTTCAATGTTATTGTTGTGTCCGGATTTATACATTTAATTGAATCGGGAAAATTTATTTTCAATTTGTAATTTTCACAAAAATCATGTTTTAAATTAAGTGGTGTTTGTCGAACTGTTTGAGCAACACTGATTTCACGATTATTGAAACTCTCTGGAAATTGTGGTAATTTCCACCTGAGATAATCGTTTTTAATTTTCAAAGTGTCATCTGAACTGAATTTTACATTTATAGTTGATTCATATTGGTCCATTTCCAAACATTCAGCACTGTCAATTTCTGTACCGTCAATAATTTCATTTGCTACCTTTTCTACATTTTCTTCATCTTCATAAAGTTCATAATAAGGATTAAAAATTCCACTGTAACTCAACTTGTAATCACCTTTGAAAGTTAAATCATTTTCAAAATTTATATTCAAATTGATCTTTTGACCATTTTTATATTCATTATTTTTTTTAATTTTTTTCAGTGTTTTTGTTTTGTTATCAAAGTCAAATATTGTTTTGCCATTGATATTGAATGAGTAATTATTTTTCTGTTCTTGAATTGGACTGAGATAAATTTCATCAGATGAATTTTCACTCAAAACTATGAAATTGTCAAATTGAAAAAGTGATGGAACTTCCGATGAGAAATTTTTATACTTTGAAACAAAAATTGGTGTTGTATTTATATTTGCAGATTTTAAATAAGAGTATAAAAGTAATGATCTATCAAAAGCCGTGCCGTTATTTTCATAAAATGTTTTACTGACCGATTTTGGTTTATAGCCGTAAGTCAAAGGTGAACATTTTGTCAATCCAACATTTTCATTTATATTTTTTTGTATCTCAATAATTTTTAATAGATCATCGTTTTCTTCTGGCAGATTTTTTTCAATATCGGTTTTTAATTTTTTATCTATTACTGTTGAATTCTTAACAAGTGAGTTAACATATTCAGCCAATTCTTTCCAAGATCTTAAAGTAGAAAAATTAAGTCGAGATGAAAATTCTCCAATTTCACTTTGATCATTTTCATGAATAACTACAGGAATATTTTTAAATTTCCAAGTAAATGTTTTTGTACCTTTGTTTGTTTTTATTTTTGGTTTTTTTGTACTATTTATCAATTCATAATTTAATTTCTTATTTGTAGGAATTGTAATTTTCACGATCATTTTTTCAATAGGGTAGAAAGCAGCGAAAACTTCTTCTCCCATCAATTCCGGTAGAAAATTACTTTCGGAATGAAGTGAATATTTAAAATTAATAATTGAGCCGATATCTAGTCCGGTATGAGTTACGACCATTTCTCTCAAGTGATTATAAGATGGAGCTTTTGTAGCACAATGTGGCAAAACTTCGTTGCATCCATTTTTCGGTGTTGGTATAAATGTTCCGTCATTCATTTTTGTTTCTGATTTGATAATATCCAAATTTTGATATTTTGGATTGTATGTAATTCTGTCATCTCCCAAATGTCTTATTGCATAATATGTATTTAGTTTGACTTTGTGATGATGAATATAATCGATACTTCCATCGTCATTTAATTTGTATTCATTCACAATTTTTAAATATTTTGCATCGGCTACAGATTCTTTTTTAGCACAGGAAAATAATGAAAAAATTGTTATTATTAGAATTAATGATAATATTAAATTAATTATTCTCTTCATCTTACTTCTCCCATTTTTCTTAATACGATCTTGTCATTAGCCATCTCTTTACAGGATTTTACAGATTCTCTAAAACCTTTCCAATCTTCAGCTTCATAAACTCGCTTTTTAAAAACCAAATTCATGTCAAAAAGAAGTGTATCTTTTTTCACTCCATAATTTGCATCAAATGATGCTCCGGTGCTGTCAATACTATCATATTCCGGAATTACTTTTACTTCATAAGAATTCGGAAGAATAACTTTTTCTTCAAAATTTACAAGTCGTGAACTGCTGTATCTAAATCCATACTTTTTTTCGTCTTCGGATAAATTCATAAATAGATGATAATTTATTGTTCTATTCCAAAATGGATAAGTTGCTACAAGCGGAGTGAAATGTATTTCGTTTTCGGTAATAAAAGCATAATTAGGAATTCTATAATCAATCTCAATTTTCATTGGTTTTGAAATGTCATAAGGGTTTTGATATGAAATATTTGTGATCTCAACATTCGGAGAAATATGATACATCATTTCTTCAAAAAATATTTTCCAACTGTTTTTATGTCTTCCTCTGAGAACTCTTCTAAATCTTGCATCCGATTGTTTTTCCGCTTTGATGATAAAATTTCCTTCCAAAGTTCCGTCTGTATTCAATTTTGAATTTCCGGTTACTCTATAATAATGTTCTTCAGGAGGAGAAATTGGTGTAATTCTCAGATCGATTCCTTCAGGTGTACCGATCAAATAATTCTGCTGCTGTTCTGCACTTGACCATAATTCTCTGACACCGGGAACCCAAGTTGGATCAAGAAGTTTATATTTACCTTTGTATTTTACGATCGTTACCGAATGATTAAAAAAATCAGCAGGAATAGTATCGATCTTTGCTCCGGCCATTGTCATTGCTGCATAAGATTCGAAACCGGCAGCTCTCAACATTGTGATCAACATTCCCGCTTTATCTTTACAAACGCCACATCTGTCACGAAAGGTCATGCTCCCTTTATGCAAAGTGTAACCTTCACCTTTTCCCATTGTTAAACCAAAATAGCGAATATTTTCAGCAACCCAATGAGTCAATAATGAAATTTTTTCAAGATCGGTTTTCGCATTTGATATTATCTCTAATGTTTTTTCTTTAACTTCCGGAGTAACTTCAAAGCTCCCGTAATCTTCATTTACACCATAAAACCAAACGGATTTTGCCTGCCAATTTTTTGCTGTTGACATGACGACCTTTGGTGCAACATTATATTGTGAAACCATGTGTTTTTCTTTTTCAAATGGCTCAATATTTTTCTTACTCCAGATGAAAATATTTTTATCACTTGTCTCTTTTTTTGAAAATTTTAAATCGCCGTGATAAACTTTATAATTTAATGATTTATCTTTTGGGATTTTTACTTCGTAATATTTTTCAATAATTGGAATTGGTGACCAAAATGGTTTAATGCTATAAAAATGTCCTTTCATTGGTGGAATAAATTTATCGTCATCATTGTCAAGTAGAGCATAAGTGAAACCTTTTTGGAAATATTCAATTTCAACTGCATCTCCGACTTCCAATCTACCAATTGGGATCATTTTTTTTCTTGAACCCCACAAAATAGTTCTTGCCGGTGCCGGATAATCATAAATACTGTCAAGATCGATTTCAATTATTTTACCTGATTTTTTATAAATTGTAGCTTTTTTAATCTTGATAAGTGCTGATAATGGTTCGTATCGATATTGAATTGTTCGGAAATTTTTCGCACCTTTTTTTGTCAAGATTTTTGTCAAATAATGAGCTGTCTCGATATTCATACCGGTATCCATTACATCTACTTTTGTGCTATCAAATATTTGTATTCTATTTGATTCCGGATAATCGGAAGTATCACCGGCTGATCTTATCATTTTAAAAATATCGTCAGAACTTTGAGCATTCAAGCTAATTGAAATAGTGAATAATAAAATAATAAATGATAAAATTATTTTTGTTCTTTTCATATATTTCTCCTTATTTTAATCTACAATTTATTTTGCTATTTCGTAATCTTAAATATTGCCTTTAAACTACGACTATTTTTTAATTTTTACAATAAATTTTGGGAATATTTTGAAAATTCACTGGGTGTTGCCCTGTGTTATTTCCACTATAATAAATTATGGTGTTAATCTGAAGGATATTTGTATTGTAGGTTGATGTCTTATTATTCTCTTTCAGAGAATTTTTTTTGAGTGTGCTTTTATTTCACAGGGCGTTGCCCTGTGTTGTGTTATTTTTCTCTTTCAGAGAAAATTTGAAAATTATGGTGTTATTCTGAATTTCACAGGGTATTGTCCTGTGTTGAGTTATTTTTTTCC
>LSCC01000078.1 GCA_001577215.1 Fidelibacterota bacterium TCS52 | reverse complement strand
CGAAGGTGGTAGAACAGTAGGTGCCGGTGTAGTAACTGAAATTATTGAGTAAAAGGATAAAATAATGGCTGGACAAAAAATTAAAATAGCTCTTAAATCTTATGATCATAATCTGCTGGATAAATCAACAGAGAAAATAGTGAGAAAAGCAAAATCAACGGGTGCTGTGATTTCGGGTCCGATACCTTTGCCGACTAAAAGATCGGTTTATACTGTATTGAAGTCGCCACATGTAAATAAGAAAGCAAGAGAACAATTTCAAATGAAAGTACATAAAAGAATTGTTGAAATACTAAATACTACGACCAAAACAATTGATGAATTGATGAAATTGGATTTGCCAGCTGGTGTAGATATTGAAATAAAGGTGTAGATTGTGGAAGGAATAATAGGAAAAAAAATAGGTCAGGCTAGAGTATTTGATGAATATGGTGAAAATATTCCAGTAACTGTAATAGAAGCTGGACCATGTTATATTACACAGGTTAAAACCAAAGAAGTGGATGGTTATTCTTCTGTTCAAATAGGATATAAAGAAATAAAAGATAATCGTCTGAACAAGCCCAAACTTGGACATTTAAAGAAAGCAGGAAAAACTCTTAAAATACTTAAAGAATTTTTAATATTAGATAAAAAGAAATATAAAACAGGTGATAAGATTACTGTTGAAATATTTGATCTTGGCGATAAAATAAATGTCACTGGAACTTCTAAAGGGAAAGGCTTTCAAGGTGTTATGAGAAGACACGGACATCATGGTGGTCAAGCAACTCATGGTCAAAGTGATAGATTAAGAGCTCCAGGTTCAATAGGCGCAAGTTCAGATCCATCAAGAGTATGGAAAGGTATGAAAATGCCAGGGCATACTGGTGATGAGAAGGTAACTATCAAAAATTTGGATATTGTTAAAATAGACAAAAAAGAAAATTTATTGTTTGTGAAGGGGACGGTACCCGGCGCAAAAAATTGTATTCTCAAGGTGATTAAGGCAAGGGTATAATAATGAAACAAGATATTGTAAATAGTAACGGAAATAAAGTAAAAGGAAAAGTTGAATTGTCTCCTGCAGTTTTTAAGATAGAACCCAACGACCATTCTTTATATCTTACTATTAATGCAGAATTGTCAAACATGAGACAAGGAACGCATAAGACAAAAGTTAAGGGAGAAGTTAGAGGCGGTGGTCGCAAACCGAGAAAGCAAAAAGGCAGCGGGATGGCTCGTGCCGGAAGTAATTCTTCTCCAATATGGGTTGGTGGTGGAACAACTTTTGGTCCTACTCCACACAAATACCATAAAAAAGTATCAAAAAAATTAAAAGTATTAGCAAGACGGAGTGCATTTAGTTATAAGTTAAAAGACAAAGAAATAATAGTTATTGATTCCATTAAATTAAAATCTCATAAAACAAGTGAACTTGTTAATATTTTTAAAAATTTAAAGATATTGGATAAAAAAGTTACAATTCTTGTAAATGAAATAAACGATAACATTCTTTTAGCTTCACGAAATATACCTAAATTATTTTTATCAAAAGCGGAATTTGTTTCTGCCTATGACATTATTGATAACGAAGTACTATTAATTGAAAAAGCAGCAATAGAGAAAATTAATTCTCTATGGGGAAAATAGGTGATAAATTGAATTTGAAAAAAAGACATATTCTTCAAAAGCCGATATTAACTGAAAAGATTACAGCACTTTCTGATACAGAAAATAAATATGCATTTCAGGTAGATAAGCAGAGCAATAAACTTCAAATAAAGGTAGCAATTGAAAACAGATTTGATGTAAAAGTCGAGAAAGTAGCAATAATAAATTTAACCGGTAAAAACAAAAGCTTGACAATTAGAAGTGGTGGAAAAGTGATAAGAACTTCTGGAAAAACATCTAGTAAGAAAAAAGCTATAGTTACTATCAAAAAAGATCAAAAAATTGATTTATTTGAAGGTGATTTAGCAGTATAAATTATGGGAATTATAAATGGCATTAAAAAAATATAGACCAAAAACACCAGGGAGTCGTTATAAAACGACATTAAAATATGAAGAGTTAACTAAAAAACCTTCAGAAAAAAGGTTAACTAAATCTAAATCATCCTCGGGTGGTAGAAACAATAATGGTAGAATGACCAGTAGACGTAGAGGCGGAGGTCATAAAAGAAAATATCGTATTATTGATTTTAAAAGAAATAAATTTGATATTTCAGCAAAAGTAGTTGCAATAGAATATGATCCGAACAGATCGGCTAATATTGCATTGCTTGTTTATGAAGATGGAGAAAAAAGATATATTTTAGCACCAGATAATCTTAAGATAAATGATAAAATTATGACAAGTGAAAATGCTCCTATAAAGACAGGGAACTCATTGAAATTGAAAAACATTCCATCTGGATATACTGTGCATAATATTGAAATGAAACCTGGTAAAGGTGCGCAGATTGCTAGAGGAGCAGGTGCTGGAGCAAAAATTCTCGCAAGTGAAGGAAAATATGTATCATTGAAAATGCCATCTGGAGAAGTAAGAAAAATATTGGAAGAATGTTTTGCAACTTTGGGAAAAATTGGTAATAGTGATTTTAATAATGTAATTCAAGGTAAGGCAGGTAGAAATCGTTGGCGTGGAAAAAGACCTAAGGTTCGTGGTGTAGCAATGAATCCAGTTGATCATCCAATGGGTGGAGGTGAAGGTAGAAGCTCTGGCGGAGGCCATCCAAGAACTCCATGGGGGAAAATCACCAAAGGTTTAAAGACCAGGAAGAAAAAGAATTCTTCAAACAAACATATAGTAAGTCGTAGAAAAAAGAAAAATAAAAGAGGATAATTTATGGCACGATCCATTAAAAAAGGCCCATATATTGATTCGAAGTTAGAAAAAAAGGTTGAAAAAATGTCCAAATCGGGTAAACAAAAGGTAATAAAAACCTGGTCGAGAAAATCAACAATATTACCAGATTTTGTTGGAATTACCTTTGCTGTACATAATGGCAGAAAATTTATTCCCGTATATATTACTGAAAATATGGTAGGGCATAAATTTGGCGAATTTTCTCCTACTAGAATTTTTAGAGGACACTCTAAAAGAGGTTCAAAGATTAAAGAAATGGAAGATAAAGTTTAAAACGATAAAGGATATTATATAATGGAAGGCAGAGCAGTAAATAAATATGTTTCACAAAGTGCTAAAAAAATAAAGCCTTTGTTGGATCAAATTAGAGGTAAAAAAGTAGAGCAGGTATTAAACAAGCTTCATTTTATGCCCCAAAAAGCAGCAAGGATAACAGAAAATGTTCTCCATTCTGCTGTCTCAAATATTCTTAATAAGGATGATGGCGGTGATATAAATCCTGAAGAATTAGTTATTAAATTGGCATTTGTTAATAAGGGACCAACTGGAAGAAATTCATTAAGAATTAGACCTCGTGCAATGGGAAGAGCATATTTCATTAGAAAACATTCATGTCATTTGACAATAGAAGTTAGTTTGGAAAAAAATGAAAAAGATAATATTGGGAAAAAGGAGTAAATTTTGGGTCAAAAAACACATCCATACGGATTTAGATTAGGTATAACTACAAAATGGTCATCTAATTGGTTTGATGAAAGAAATTTTGCAGCTAAGATTAACGAAGATGCAATGTTAAGAAAATATATTGGCAAGCGATTAAAGGATGCAAGCATTTCAAAAATTGGAATTCAAAGAACTTCAAAACTAATAACACTTGAAATTAATACTGCTAGACCGGGTATTGTTATAGGCTCTAAAGGGAAAGAGGTAAATAAATTAAGAGAAGAAATTAAAAAATTGACACAATTAGATGTGCAGGTGAATGTAGTTGAAATAAAGAGACCAGAATTAGATGCATATATCGTTGGTGAAAATATTGCAAATCAACTAAAGAAAAAAATATCATTTAGAAGAGTTATGAAACAGTCGATTCAGAATACAATGAGAATGGGGGCTGATGGTATTAAGATTCGGTTAGCAGGAAGATTAGGAGGTGCTGAAATGGCAAGAGTTGAAAATGCACACGAAGGGAAAGTACCATTACATACTTTAAGATCAAAAATTGATTATGCAAGTGTGACTTCATTTACAGCTTATGGTTGTATTGGAGTTAAAGTTTGGATTTGTAATGGTAAAAATCAAACTATATAAGAATTATTTTTTAAAAGGTTTTTGTTATGTTAATACCAAGAAAAGTTAAATATAGAAGACAGCATAGAGGAAGAAGAGCAGGGAATTCCACTCGTGGAGCTGAAGTGAATTTTGGTCAATATGGTTTAAAGGCATTAGAAAGCGGTTGGATTACAAGCAGACAAATTGAGGCGGCTCGTGTTGCTATAGCACGGATAGTTAGAAAAACTGGGAAAATGTGGATAAGAATATTTCCACATAAACCAGTTAGTAAAAAACCACTTGAGACGCGACAAGGGAAAGGTAAAGGAGGTCCAGAGTTTTGGGTAGCTGTTGTGAAACCCGGAAGGATCTTGTTTGAACTGGAAGGTGTGTCTGAAGAATTGGCAAAAAAAGCAATAAAATTAGCAGTTGATAAATTACCAATAAAGGGAAAATTGGTAAGTAGAAGAGAATACGGAGGATAGGATGTTGAAAAAAAGCGAATTAAAAGAGCTCAAAAAAGATGAAGCTATTATAAAGTTATCTGATAATGAGGATGCATTAATGAATTTAAAATTTCAACATTCGTTACAGCAATTAGATAACCCAATAAGAATTAAAATGGTAAAAAAAGAGATAGCACAGTTAAAAACAATAATCAATGAAATTAACAATGGTATTAGGAAATAACAGGGAAAATATTTATGGCATCTGAAAATAAAAAAACAAGAATTGGTGTAGTTATTAGTGACAAAATGGATAAATCTATAACAGTTCAAATTACTCAAAAAATTAAACATCCTTGGATAGGGAAATATATTAACAGAAGAAGTAAATATATGGCTGATGATCCAAATAATGATTGTAAAATGGGCGATACTGTTAAAATAATGGAATGTAGACCAATTAGTAAGAATAAAAGTTGGCGATTACTAGAAATAATTCATAATTCAGCTAATATTTAAAAAAGAATAAGAGGCAGTTTGAAATGATTCAGGTAGAAAGTAGACTTAAAGTGGCCGATAATACTGGTGCTAAACAGGTTCAATGTATTAAAGTACCTGGTGGAACAAGACGTAGATATGCTACAATCGGAGATGTTATAATTGTTTCAGTAAAAAAAGCAATACCAAGTGGAACAGCAAAAAAAGGTGAAATTTATAGAGCTGTTATAGTTAGAACAAAAAGAGAAGTGGGCAGAAAAGATGGTACTTATATAAGGTTTGATGAAAATGCAGCTGTATTAATTGATGAACAGAATGAACCAAATGGTACTCGCATTTTTGGACCTGTTGCGCGCGAATTGAGAGAAAACCATTTCATGAAAATAGTATCATTAGCGCCGGAAGTATTATAAAGGAGTTATAAGTGCATATTAAGAAAAACGATATTGTAAAAATTCTTTCTGGGAAAGATAAAGGGAAAACAGGTAAAGTTTTAAAAGTTTTCGTAAAAAGCAATAGAATTATTGTTGAAGGTGTTAACTTAGTAAAAAGGCATACCAAACCAAGTCAACAAAACCAACAAGGTGGTATAGTTGAAAAAGAAGGTTCAATTAACGCTTCTAATGCAATGTTAATTATTAATGGTGAAGCATCTAGAATAGGGAAAAAAGTGCTTGATGATGGCAAAAAGGTACGTTATTCAAAAAAAACAGGCGAAATGGTAAGTGAAGGAAAATAAGAGTATGAACAAATTAGTTCCAAGATTTATTGAAAAATATAAAAAAGAAATTATTCCATATATGAAAAAAGAATTTGGATACAAAAATAATATGGAAATTCCAAAAATTAAAGCAATTACTGTAAGTACTGGATTTAATGAGGAAAAAGACGATCCAAAGAAAATTGAAAACATTACTAATGATATTATGAAAATTACTGGTCAAAGACCTGTTCTAAGAAGATCGAAAAAAGCAATTAGTAATTTTAAAATTAGAAAAGGCGATCCTGTGGGGCTGATGGTAACATTAAGAAAGAATAGGATGTATGAGTTTTTTGATAGATTGATCAGTATTGCAATTCCACGAATAAAAGATTTTAATGGTTTGTCAAACAAATCATTTGATGGAAATGGTAATTATTCTTTTGGTTTGACAGAACAAATAATTTTTCCTGAGATTGATTATGATAAAGTTGATCAAGTAAGAGGAATGAATATAACGATAACCACAAATGCAGATAATGATGAAGAGGCATATAAGCTTCTATTGGCATTTGGGTTTCCGATAATACAAAAAAAAAGTAAGGGTTAATCTCTATTATGGCAAAAAAATCATTGATAGAAAAAACAAAAAAAGAACCAAAATTTTCAACAAGAAAATATACCAGGTGTTCCCACTGTGGACGTCCAAGAGGTGTATATAGAAAATTTGGTCTTTGTCGATTGTGTTTTAGAGAAATGGCATTAAAGGGCGAAATTCCCGGAATAACAAAAGCAAGTTGGTAAAGAAGGAAAGTAAATTATGATAGATCCGATAGCTGATTATTTAACAAGAATTAGAAATGCTTGTATGGTTCGTAAGAATTGGGTTGAGATACCTGCAAGTAAGTTAAAAGCAAAAATTTCTTTGGTTTTAAAAGATAAGGGTTACATCAAAGATGTAGTTTTAATTAAGGATAACAAACAAGGAATATTAAGATTATTTTTAAAATATCAAAATGACGGTAGACCTGTTATCTATGAACTAGAGAAAATTAGTAAAGAAAGTTTAAGAATATATGTTAATAGTAATAATATTCCAAGAGTAAAAAATGGATTAGGAATTGCTATTTTGTCAACCTCATCAGGTGTTATGACCGACAAAGAAGCTCGGAAAAAGAACATCGGTGGCGAATATTTATGTAAAATATGGTAATAGAGGGATAATTATGTCAAGAATCGGAAAACAAATAATACCAATACCTGATAAAGTAGAGGTTAAATTAAAAAACAATGTTATATTAGTAAATGGACCAAGGGGTGAAGAAAAACTTGAATTTCATAATGATATGCAAGTTGTAGTTAATAAAGATAATATAGAAGTAAAGAGGTCGTCTGAATCTAAAAAACATAAGTCATTGCATGGGCTTACCAGATCTATCATTAATAGTATGATTTTCGGTGTTGTAAATGGTTATGAAAAAAAGCTGGTGTTGACTGGAGTTGGGTATTCGGTAGAATTGAAGGGTAAAGGGACTCATCTTCTTTTCACAATTGGATATTCTCATCAAATTTTAATTGATTCTCCTATTGGTGTTAGTTTCAAAGTTGGCAAAGGAAATGTAATTACAGTAATGGGAACAAATAAACAGAAAGTTGGTGAAGTGGCAGCTAAAGTTCGATCTTTAAGACCTCCTGAACCATATAAGGGTAAGGGAATAAGATATAGTGATGAAATAGTTCATAAAAAAGCTGGTAAAATGGCTAAAACAACTGGTGTTGGTTAAAATAATTTAAAGGTTTGATTTATGAGAGATAATAATAAAAAGAAGTATAGAGCAAGATTAAAGAAAAAGATTAGAATAAAGAAAAAAATCTTTGGAACAAAAGAACGTCCAAGATTGGTTGTTTATAGAAGTAATAAACATATAAGCGCACAAATTATTAATGATTCTAATAATATTGTTCTAGTTTCCGCGTCTTCATTTTCACAAGATTTAAGGCAATCTTTAGAAAAAAAGCCAAAAAGTGAAATGAGTGTTGAAGTTGGGAAAGACATTGCAAAGAAAGCATTGAAAAAGAAAATTAAAAAAGTCGTTTTTGATAGAAATGGTTATTTATATCATGGTAGAATTAAGGCGCTTGCAGAAGCAAGTAGAAAAGCCGGATTAAAATTATAGTATAGGAGAGAGACATTTTGAAATCTATTAATCCATCAGAATTAGAATTAAAAGATGAAAAAGTTGTAAAAATAAGACGTGTAGCCAATGTCGTAACGGGAGGTAGAAGATTTAGTTTTAATTCCGTGGTTGTTGTTGGAGATGGAAAAGGACATGTTGGTGTAGGTTTTGGTAAAGCAAATCAAGTGATCGATGCTATTAATAAAGGTAGAGATGATGCAAAAAAGAATATAGTAAAAATTAATATTGTTAATGAAACTATCCCATTTGCAATACAAGCAAAATATGGTGCTGCTATTGTTCATTTAAAACCTGCATCACAGGGAACTGGAATAATTGCCGGTGGTCCGGTGAGAGCTGTTATGGAACAAGTTGGAATAAGTAATATTTTGGCAAAATCTATGGGAAGCCCTAATCCATTTAATTTAGTAAAAGCTACTTTAAAAGGATTAATTGAATTAGAAGATGCGTTTACTGTTGCTAAAAGACGAGGCATTACTATGCAGGAGGTTTTTAATGGCTAAGAAGAAAATTAAAAAAATAAAAATTACTCAGATTAAAAGTATGATAGGCCAAAAACCAAAAATTAATGCTACTATTAAAGCACTTGGACTTGGTAAAATAAGAAAGACAGTTGAATGTACTGATAATGATGCAATTCGTGGGATGTTGAATAAAGTTGCTCATATGATAATTGTTGAGGAGGTATAGATATAATGGATTTATCTAAATTAAAACCTGCTAAGGGATATAAAAAGAATTCAATAAGAAAAGGACGAGGAGAAGGCTCTGGTAAAGGTTCTACTGCCGGTCGAGGTGAAAACGGAGCTTTATCAAGAAGTGGATCTAAGCGATATAGTTGGTTTGAAGGTGGACAAATGCCTTTGCAAAGACGTCTTCCAAAATTTGGTTTTTCTAATAAAAGATTTAAAAAAGTATTTGAAATAGTAAATATTAAAGATATCAATGTAATTAGTAAGAAAAAAATCGACAAAGAAGTACTTAAAAAGCATGGTTTGATTAAAAAGACCAATATTCCATTAAAAATATTAGGCAATGGAGATATTAAAAAAGAATATGAGATTAAAGCAGATGCTTTTAGCAAATCAGCTAAGGAAAAAATTGAAAAAGCTAACGGAAAGGTAATTGTATTATGATACAAAGTTTAAAATCTATCTTTAAGATACATGAATTAAGACAAAAAATATTGTTTACTTTATTTATTTTATTTATTTCTCGTGTTGGTACACATATTCCTATTCCTGGAATAGATAGTAATGCTTTGGCAATTGCCGCCAAAAGTATGCAAAATACATTACTAGGTTTATATGATATGTTTGCCGGAGGTGCATTTAAAAAAGCAACGATTTTTGCTTTAGGAATTATGCCATATATTAGCGCTAGCATTATAATTCAATTATTAGGATCGGTATTCCCGTATTTCCAAAGATTACAAAAGGAAGGCGAAGCTGGTAGGAAAAAAATCACTCAAATTACAAGATATGGAACTGTTTTGTTAGCTTCATTACAAGCATTTGGAGTATCAAGATTATTAGTCAATTTAAAAGCAGGTTCTGGAATACCTGTTGTACCGTATCCAGGATTGGGTTTTACTTTATTAACGATGATAACATTAACTTCTGGAACAATATTTCTAATGTGGTTAGGAGAACAGATTACTGAAAGAGGAATAGGTAATGGTATATCACTTATTATTATGATAAATATCATGTCGCGTTTTCCAAAGGTTATTATTCAAGAGATTACCTTGATTAATAGTGGTGTTAGATGGTTGCTTACTGATGTTGTGTTGCTGGGAGTTATGGTAATTATTATAGCATTTGTTGTTTATTTAACACAAGGCAAGAGAAAAATTCCTGTTCAATATGCAAAAAGAGTTGTTGGTAGGAAAATTTATGGTGGTCAATCTACAAATATACCTTTAAGAGTAAATACAGCAGGTGTAATGCCCATCATTTTTGCTCAAGCTTTAGTATTTATTCCAAATTCAATTGGTATGTGGTTTGAAAATGTTGAATGGCTACAGAGCGGAATGAGATATTTTAATGTAAATCATCCTGTATATTGGATAATTTTTGGATTGTTAATTGTTTTCTTTACTTATTTTTATACTGCTATAGCATTTAATCCTACAGAAGTTGCAGATAACATGAAGAAACATGGCGGTTTTATTCCAGGTATAAGGCCAGGTAAAAGAACAGCAAAATATATTGATAATATTTTAACAAAAGTTACACTTCCCGGATCTATAGCTTTAGCTATGGTTGCTGTTTTTCCATATATTCTAATGAAAATTACAGATGTTGGATATAGTTTAGCAAGTTTTTTTGGTGGAACATCTTTATTAATTATGGTTGGGGTAGCATTGGATACATTGCAGCAAGTTGAGTCTCATTTATTAACACGCCATTATGATGGATTCATGAAATCTGGGAAGATGAAAGGAAGAAAAAGATTTTAATATATTGTATTTTATTAAAAGGAACCGAATAGAGGAAATATGTCAAAACAAAAAGCAATAAAAGTGGATGGAATAATTAAAGAAGCATTGCCAAGTGCATATTTTAAGGTTGAGTTAGAAAATGGACATGAAGTTTTAGCACATGTATCTGGAAAAATGAGAATGCATTATATTAAGATATTGCCCGGTGATAAAGTTTCATTAGAATTGTCACCTTATGATCTTAGTAAGGGTAGAATAGTTTATAGATATAAATAGAAGGTATTGATATGAAAGTAAAAGCTTCAGTAAAGAAAATATGTGATAAATGTAAGATCGTACGCCGTAAAGGTGTAGTAAGAGTTATTTGTGAGAATAAGAAACATAAACAAAGACAAGGTTAAATAGGAGAATAAATTGGCACGAATTTCTGGAGTAGATGTTCCGAATGAAAAAAAAGTAAAAATTTCCCTAACCTATATTTATGGGATTGGAAGAACATTGGCATTAAAAATATTAAAGGATGCAAAGATCGATCCCGAATTAAGGGTTAAAAATTTAAAGGATGAACAAATTACATCCATAAGGAAGACAATATCTGATAATTATAATATTGAAGGTACCGCAAGAACTGGTAAAGTTATGGATATTAAAAGATTGATGGATATTGGTTGTTATCGAGGTATTAGACATAGACGTGGTTTGCCTGTTAGGGGACAAAATACGAAAAACAATTCAAGAACTAGAAAAGGCAAGAAGAAACTAGCAGTAAAGAAAAAACGAAAGGTATGATTAGGTTATTAGGAGGAATAGTTGGCAAATAAAAAATCACAAGTAAAAAGAAGAAAAAAGAAAAAGGGCAAGGTAAGTCCCGATGGAATAGCATATATAAAAGCTACTCATAATAATACGATAATAAATGTAACGGATCATTATGGGAATACCATTTCTTGGGCAACTGCTGGAAAAGTAGGATTTAAAGGCTCAAGGAAAAATTCTGCCTTTGCGGCCGGACAGGCGGCTGAAGATGCAGCAAAAGAGGCTGTTAATAGAGGAATGGTAAGGATTGATGTAAAAGTAAAGGGCCCAGGTTCAGGTAGAGAAATGGCAATAAGATCATTAGCACTTGCTGGTTTAACAATTAAAACAATTAAGGATGTAACACCAATACCTCATAATGGTTGTCGTCCACCAAAACGCAGAAGAGTTTAGGAGGAATGGTTTAATGGCAAGATATATAGGACCAAGAGCAAAGATTTGTAGAAGATTTAATTATCCAACATTTGAGTCACCCAAATTTACAAAATTGAGAAAAAGTTATCCACCTGGTGAACATGGCCCAACAAGTAGAAAAAGATTATCTGATTATGGTATTCAGCTTCGCGAAAAACAGAGATTAAAATATTTATATGGTGTTCTCGAAAAGCAATTTAGAAATTATTATAAGAAAGCAGACAAACAAGAAGGTGTAACGGGACATAATTTATTAACTATGTTAGAAATGAGGTTAGATAATATTATTTATCGTTTAGGGTTTGCTCCTACTCGTAGAGCAGCTCGTCAATTGGTTTCTCATAGACATATTTTAGTAAATGATAAAATTGTAAATATTCCTTCATTTCAAGTAAAGCCAGAACAGACAATAAAGATAAAAGATAAAAGTAAAAAAATGGAATTAATTTTAAATTCAGTAAAAAATGTTCGTAGTGATAATACTTTGTCTTGGATCAATTTAGATAAAGCAAAACTTGAAGGAAGTATTTTACATATTCCCGAAAGAGAAGAATTGCCATTAGAAATAAATGAGCAATTAGTAGTTGAATTATATTCAAAATAAAAATTTAAGGAACATTTAATGCCAAATTTTCAAATACCAAAAAAAATTAATGTTGAAAAAGATACATTTTCTGATAAATATGGTAAATTTACAATTGAGCCATTAGAGCGTGGTTTTGGGACAACAATTGGGAACGCATTGAGACGAATTCTCATTTCTTCAATACCCGGTGCAGCTATAACTGCTATGAGGATTGAAGGAGTACTTCATGAATTTGCTACTATCGATGGCGTTCTGGAAGATGTATCTACAATAATATTAAATCTCAAACAGGTAAAAGTAAATTTAACAGATTCAAAACCACTTAAATTAAATTTAAAGTTTAAAGGGCCTGTTAAAGTTACAGCTGGAATGTTAGTTGATGATGAATCCAAAATTAAAATTTTAAATCCGGACATGAATATTATTGAAATTGTTAAAAATAAAACAATAAAAATGAGTATTTGGATTGGACGTGGTCGTGGATATTATCCTGCAGAACAAAATAAGACAATTGAAGCCCCTGTAGATACTATTTGGATTGATTCTATATTTTCTCCAGTAACAAAAGTATCATATAAAGTGGAAAAGTTACAATCAGGGGTCAAAGAAGAATTAGAGAAATTAATATTGGAGATAAATACCAATGGTTCTATTTCTCCTGAAGATTCATTATCCTATGCTTCTAAATTATTGACTAATCATTTAGAAAAATTAATTGATTTAAAGACTTCTGATATTATTGAACCGGAAATACAAGTTGATGAAGAGAAAATTAAAATGAAAAAGAAGTTAGATAAGAAAGTAGATGAATTAGAATTATCTGTTAGAGCATACCATTGTTTACATAGTGCTGATATAAATACAATTAGTGATCTGGTGCAAAGAGATGAAGATAGTATGTTAAAATATAGAAATTTTGGTCGTAAATCTTTGAATGAATTAATTCAAAAACTTGATGAATTAGATTTAAGATTTGGTATGGATATTACGGAATATTTAGAAGATAATAATTAATTAATATTAGGCGAATATATAGATATGAGACATAATAAAAAAGGTTTAAAATTAGGTAGAACCAAGAGTCATAGAAAAGCATTATTGTCAAATATGGCTTCTTCTCTTTTATTGCATAAAGAGATAAAAACTACTCATGCAAAGGCAAAAGAATTAAGAAGATTTACAGAAAGGTTAATCACTTATGGGAAAAAAAATACAACTCATGCAAGGCGATTAGCTTTTAAATTTTTAAGACGCAAAGATACTGTTAAGATATTATTTGATGAAATTGCACCTATCTATGAAAAGAGACAGGGTGGATATACAAGAATAATAAAATTAGGAAATAGAGTTAATGATAATGCTCCTATGGTTTTGATTCAACTTGTTGATGCAATAAGTTTAGATGATAAAAATAAAAACAAAAAGAAGAATGATAAGAAAAAATCTAAAGAGTAAAGTTCTTTAATTAAATTGTGTAATTTTTTAAGAGCACTTTTATTATAGTTGTGTATAAAATATTTATAAAATCGATTAAACGGGTAATTTTATTAATTACCCTTTTTTGCTTTTTTCTATTAGGTAATAATTTAGAAAATAATTTACAATTTGATCATGTCGGAGTATGGGTAGTTCGTAATTCAATGGTTAATAAAAAAGAAATTGATCACTTTATTGATTTTGCAAAGAATAATGGAATTACTGATTTATTTGTACAAATTCGTGGCCGAGGTGATGCTTTTTACGATAGTGATCTAGTTGAAAAGAATAAAAATATAAGTCCACAATCTTTCGATCCATTAAAATATGTATGTGAAGTAGGACATAATAATAATTTAAAAATTCATGTTTGGTTTAATACCTACTTTTTATTATCTAATTCAAAGAGTGTAACGACTTCAAGTCATTTATTAAAATTATTTCCGAATTGGACAGAAACAAATTATTATGGGCAAAATGATTTTGAGTTAATATATTCCCAAAAAAAACCTAAAAATTATGAAGGTGCATATTTATCACCAATTCATCCGGATGTTAATAAATATCTGTTTTTATTAATTAAAGAAATTATTAGTAAATATGATGTTGATGGGATACATTTTGATTATATTAGGTTTCAAGGTAAAAATTGGGGTTTTAATAAAAAAGGAATGGAAATATTTACAAAAAAAACTGATTTAAAATTCAAAGATTTTGTTTTAGATGGTAAATATTATCGAAATGACTTACTAAAAAATGATTTTTTTGTAAAATATTCTAAATATCGTGTTCAATCAATTAACGATTTAATAAAAAGAGTTAGTAAATACAATAAACAAAATAATAAAGAAGTTGAAATAAGTGCTGCTGTGAAACCTAATCCAATATTTGCAAAAAACAATTATTATCAAGATTGGTTGTCTTGGATTAAAAATGATTGGGTAGATTTTGTAGTTCCAATGAATTATACAAAAAAGAATTCAATATTTAATAATATTTTAACAGATATTAAAAATAATTTGAATCAAAATGAAAATAATAGAATTTGGGTTGGAATCGGAATTTGGAAACAATCTCCTAAAAAAGCTTCAAATAAAATTAGTATGGTAAAAAATCAGAATTTTCCCGGAGTGGTTTTATTTTCATATAATACACTAAAAAAGGAAGTTAATTATTATCAAAATATGGTTAAAAATGTTAAAAGGAATTAAAAAATATTTATATAAAGTAAAAATAATTATTTCTTTAACTGTTAGTAAATTTAATAGTGACCTATGTTTAGAACAATCGGCGAGTTTGGCATATATAACTATAATATCTCTAATTCCGTTGTCTGTTTTATTGTTTAGCATATCCGGTATTTTAGGTATTGGTAAAGAGATTATTCAGTATGTAAAAAACACTATTTTCCCATTTATCGCCCCGGAATTTCATGAGCAATTAAGTAGTTGGTTGGAACTGTATATTTCTCCAACGGCTTTTCAAGGATTAAAAACCGGTATAATTAATTTAATTGCAATTTTTAGTTTGATATTAGCTGCGACAGCGATTTTTGTTATGGCAGAAAGGGTCTTTAACCATATTTGGAATACAAAGGAAAAAAGAAATTATTTTCAAAAAGTTGTAGCTTTTTGGGTGGTAATAACTACTAGTCCATTATTAATTTTAATATCAGCATGGTTGATGAACTATTTAAATCCAGCCGGAGGAATTGTTGATCAAATTTTACATGAGGTATGGATATTACAGTTGTTATATACAAAGTTGGTTCCATTATTTATTAGTTTTATAGCTTTTTCATTATTGTATTTAATAATACCTTCTGCTTCAGTTAGAATAAAAAGTGCAGCAGTTGGAGGATTTATTGCTGCATTATTATGGGAATTTTCTAAAAATACATTTTATCTTTATATAAATAGAATTGGAATTGTTACAAGTTTTTATCAATCATTAGCAGCAATTCCATTGTTCTTAATTTGGATATATCTAACTTGGTTTTTAATATTGCTTGGTGCGGAATTTGCATATGTTTTACAACATAATAAGATGTTGTTACATCTATTAAAATATAAAAATAAACAAAAAATATATTCAGATTCATTTTTAGGTGTGATGTTGTTATTAAATATTCATGAATCATTTGTTGATGGAAAAGAAACACCTGTATTAGATGACATCGCTGAAAATTTGGGATGTAACCCACTATCATTAAATAATGTTGCAGATATTTTGGTTGAAAATGGATACTTAATTCCAAGTTCAGATAGAGCAAACAAATATTTTTTAACAAAATCACCTGATAATATCTCGATTAAAGAAGTGGTAAAAGATATTAATCTAAACGAATATCCTGCTGAAAATTGGGCACATTTTGAACAAGATAAAAATGATTATTTAAAAAATCATACATCTAAATTATTTATGAAAGCGGAAAATGCATTTTATTCGACATTTAAAGATCAAACATTAAATTATAAAAGA
>LSCC01000077.1 GCA_001577215.1 Fidelibacterota bacterium TCS52 | reverse complement strand
TGGTATTAAAGATACTCTTTTTGCAGAAAGTGATCATACAGGTTCAGGTCGTGGAATGGAATTAGATGCTGATGGTAATGTGGTTTGTACTTCTTGGAATACGCTATTTAAGATTAATCACCAAACAAGAGAACTTTTAGATAGATGGATTATTCCGGATGGTGGTGGTTGTACTGGTCCTGCTATTGATACTGTAAATCATAAAATCTATGTTACACATGTTGTGCCGGGTGGTGATCCAATGTATGAAATTGATGCAACAGATTATTCAACCTATGAAGCAGTAATGAGTGTTGGCTATATTCTTCGTTCAGCTATTGCAAGAGGATATACCGATGGAAGTTATGATATTTTTACAGGTACTACTTGGTCAGGTTGGGGAGTTCCAAAATATCATTGTGGAGCTGGACCTATGGATACTTTAGGAATCGTTGATACTTTAGGTAATTTTTACTATGATAAATCTACAAATGAAATTTCATTTGTAGAAGATACTACTAATGAAAATCAGGTTTATGAAAAAATGTGGGCTTCAACAGTTGATTGGGCTCCGGATGGAAATATTATTGCTGGTGAATTAAGAAAATCTTGGGCAGGTGAATTAGGTTCCTGCTGGTGGGTATTAGATCCAGATGACAAAACACATTTTGAAGCATTTGGTTTAGTAGTAGTTGATAGTTGTGCTGCAAATCCAAAAGCTTCTGAATTAAATGATGGTGGTGCTAACGGTCCTCGTGGTGCTTCTTTTGCTGATGCAAACACACTTTATACAACTGATTTTTATCTATGGACAGTGAATAAATGGGATTACGGAACTCCAACATGGGCTACTGATTTAACAGAGGTTGAAAATGTTGAAGTTGCTGATAAATTCGCATTATCACAAAACTATCCAAACCCATTTAACCCAACAACTACAATTGATTTCACATTGAATGAATCTGCAAATGTAAAATTGCAAGTTTATAATATTCGTGGTCAATTAATTGAAACATTGGTTGATGGACATAGAAATGCTAATACTTATAAAGTCGTATTTGATGGTGCTGATTATGCGAGTGGTACTTATATTTACAGATTATCAATTGATAATAACTCTGAAGTTAAAAAGATGGTATTGTTGAAATAATTATTTGAAAAATAATTATTTAGCGAATAAATGAAATAAAAAAGACGACAATTATTTGTCGTCTTTTTTATTATTGGTTAATAAAATGTGGAGTTGAATAATACAATTATCAGAGATAGATCTTTGTGTATATTA
Organism: Fidelibacterota bacterium TCS52; assembly: GCA_001577215.1. GTDB lineage: Bacteria > Fidelibacterota > Fidelibacteria > Fidelibacterales > Fidelibacteraceae > TCS52. Next base: position 10,904 of record LSCC01000077.1, on the reverse strand, counting down.
CAGTGTATATTACAGTACCATTTATTGTTTTATTTATTTTCTTGGTGATTTTATCTGCTCAATTGAATAAGCCTAGCATTAAATCTTCTTTGTGTTCTTTGTGGTTAAATTCACTTCCCAATACAAAAATTAGAAAAAATATTATTTAAAACATCTTGAGATGTAGTTTGACCTGTAATATCATTTAAACTTGTAACTGCGTTCTGAATATCAAAGGCAATGAATTCATTTGACATGTTTTTATTAATGGCATTTATTGAATTATTGAGTGAATCTATTGCATTTTCAATTGCCTGCTTATGACGCAGATGACAAATTGCAACGGATTCGCTTGTGATTTTATATGTTTCTTCTGCTGTCTCTGCAAGTAATTTTAATAATCCGTCTAAGTTTTGCTCATGTTTTGCACTGATCAAGATCTTCATACGATCGTTTTTTGCAATATCTGTTTTTCTCTTTAAAAGATCAGATTTATTTAATGCAATAATTATCGGCACATCAGTCAATGAACGGATATTATTAATTTCATTTTCTAAAGAATCCAGTTGAGTTACATCTGAAATTAAAAGTATAATATCGCCTTTTTCTATAATTGAATTTGTTCTTTCAATCCCAATTTTTTCAACTTCATTTTCAACTGATCTTAAACCTGCTGTGTCAACCAGGCGAAATAAATTTCCGTGATGTTTAAAAACTTCTTCTATTGAATCGCGAGTAGTTCCGGGTGTATTTGAAATTATTGCCCTATTTTCTTTTAACAGCGCATTCAATAAACTAGATTTTCCTGCATTCGGCTTGCCAACAATTGGAATCAAAACACCTTCTCTTTTGATTTTTCCACTGCTGTAAGATTTAGATAATGTTTTAAGCGATTTGATAGAATTCTTAATTTTTTCATTTAATTTATTTTTAGGTAGTGGATTTATTTCCTCTTCAGAAAAGTCCAATTCCAATTCTAAAATAGATGATATTTCGACAAGTTTATCTTTTATTTCATTGATCAGTTTTGATAATTTCCCCTCTAAAATGTCTTCAGCAATTTTTTGACTATTTTCAGATACAGAATTTATCACATCTCCAACAGCTTCTGCTTGTAATAAATCGAGTTTACCATTTACGAATGCACGTCTAGTAAATTCTCCCGGTTCCGCTAAACGAATTCCAACTGAATGCAATAATTTTAGAATTCTATTTGGAGTTGTAATTCCACCGTGACTGGAAATTTCTATTATATCTTCACCTGTATATGAATGAGGTGATTCGAAATAAGTTGCAACTGCAGAATCAATTACGCTCTTAGTATTTTTATCTAAAACATGAGTAAAAGTCGAAATTCGTGGGTTAAGATTCTTAACTTCTAATATTTTCAGAGATAAAATCAGTGCTTTTTTTCCAGATACTCTTATGACTGCTATTCCACCCAATCCAACCGGAGTGGCAATTGCACAAATTGTATCATCAAATAAATATCTATTTTTCACACTATACTTATTTCTTTTTTGAATTGGATTTTATTTCACTAAATTGTTTTTTTACAGAAGCTTCAACAGAAGGATTTATCATGAATTTTTGTTGCAAAATAGTTAACAAATTAAATAGTGTGTAATAAAGTACTAAGCCGGATGGAAAATTATTAAATATCAATAACATAAATATTGGCATAAAATACATCATATACTTCTGTTGTGGGTTGGAAGATGAAGTCCCACTTAATTTTTGTTGAATTAACATCATGCCAGCCATAACAAATGGTAAAACACTAACTGTGTTTCCATACAATGGAATATTAAAAGGTAATGAAAAAATTACATCTGGACTACTTAAATCCTTTATCCACCAAATAAATGGCTCATTTCTCAACTCAATTGTTGTTCGAAAAACATTGAACAATGCGATAAGTAAAGGCATTTGTAAAAGCATCGGTAAACAACCGCCGAGTGGATTTACTCCATATTCTTTATACATTGCCATTGTTTTTTTATTTAACTGTTCTTTATTATTTCCGTATTTTTCTTTTATTTCTGTTAATTTTGGTTGCAATGCCTGCATTTTTTTCATTGATTCGTAACTTTTGTGTGTAAGTGGATAAACGATAAGTTTAATAACAATTGAAAATACTAACAGAACAAATCCATAGTTGGGAATGAATTTATGAAGGAATTTTAATAACCACATAATACCGATCGATATAGGCTGAATTATTTTCCAACCCCAAATTGTCATCTGTTCTAATCCAACATTAAATGTTGACAAATAGTCTTCATCAAGAGGGCTGACAAAAATTTTAAAATTATCAGAGTGTCGATTTGCGTTTGGTAATCTCATCGCTAAAGAGGCAGAAAAATCACGGGATTTGTCATCTCTTACTCCTGAAATAGTGGCTGATTCTCCGTCTTTTGAAGTTGGAATTATTACACTTGTAAAATATTTTGACCGTAACGATACCCATTTAGTGTCTCCATTTGTTTTAATTGTTTCCGGTTTTTTCTTAAGCTGTAATTCTACTAATTCTTCTCCCACTTTTGAATAAACATAACTATATTGTAAATCAGATTTTTCCAATTTTTCCGTGATATTAAAATCGGTTTTCCAACTTAAATTGTATTCTGAATTTGGTATTTTATTTCTATAATTTTGAATATCTACTCTTAGATCAATTTCATATTTTTTGGGATAAAAAGTGAAATTTTTAGTAACTGTCATTCCATTTTTTAAAGTTAGATCAAATTCCAAATATAATGGAACATCAATTTCTATTGTATCAAGATCATCATATTCGGCAAATTTCTTAGAGTGAAATGGTATATCATCAAATTCTATTTTTTCTTGATATTTATTAATATATGAAATATTTAAGTTTTTTTGGCCATCTTCTTTTAGTAATTTTATTGGCTTTTTATTCCACATAAAATGATCGTGAAAAATATATTGATCAATTGTTCCGCCACCTAAATTTGACAAGGTCAATGTGTACTTTTTGTTTTTGATCACTATTGATCTTGGGGTTGAGTTATTATCGGAAATGTTAGCGTGATCTAATGCTGTTGATTCACTAATCTGGCTTTTTACAATGTTGTTATTTTCAACATTTTTAGTAGATCTCTGTATGTTATTTTGCTTTTCATAATCAACAGCATTTTGTTTTGCGACTGCTCTTAATGAATCTTGTCTAGCCTGTTCTGGGTTTAACCACTCATTATATTTTGGCATCATAAATAAAATAATGGCAATAACTACAAATGCAATAATAGTATTTTTATTAAACAAAATTATTCTCCTTTTTTGGGTACTGGATCATATCCACCGTCATGAAATGGATGACATTTTAAAATGCGGCGAATAGATAAATATAGTCCTTTAAAAAATCCATGTGTTTCAATTGCATCTATCGAATAATTTGAACAAGTCGGTTGAAAACGACAACTTGGTTTCGTAAATGGTGAAACCACATTTTGATAAATTTTAATTATAAGGATCAATATTTTTTTCATTGTATTTTTATTAATGTTGTTTTTAAATCATCTGATATTTCATCTAAAGCATTTTTTAAGGGAATTTTCAACAAGATCAAAGCATACAAATAGTTTGCTTTAAACAGTTCTTTGTTCTGTCTATAAAATTCTTTTAAATATCTTCTGCCTCTATTTCGTTTAACGGCATTCCCAAACTTTTTTCTTGTTGTAAATAGGATCGCTCTATAAGTATATTTAAAAAAAATCACCTTTGTATATTTTCCGCTTACTGAATTTCCATTTTGAAAAAGTTGTGAAATATCACTCTTTTTGGATAAAATTTCACTTTTTTTTAATAAATAATTCATGAAGAAACTGTTAATCTTTTACGACCTCTTTTTCTTCGATTTGATAATATTGCACGGCCTGCTTTTGTTGACATTCTTTTTCTAAAACCGTGTTTGTTTTTTCTTTTTCTATTACTTGGTTGATATGTTCGTTTCATTTTATTCCTTTAATATTTTAATACTCTAATCTTCTAATTAACTCAGTAATATGCTAAAAATAATTGAAAAATACAAACAAATTTTAAAATTCTTATTCTTAAATTTCAGAAGTTTTAACTTTTCTCTTTTTTACATTTGCTATTCTAGTATAATTTGAATATAATTTGATTCAAAATAAAAAGGAGTAAAATGGCTAATAAAATACATCCATTATTAAATAAAAAATCACAAATAAAAGCAAAAAAATATGAAAGCGAAAAAAGAACAATTGGATTCATTGAAAATACAATTTCATTGATTTTTATAATTATTTTTTATTTTTTTTTGGCTAAGCCATTGACAGAAATTTTACCCAATAATTCAATTTTAAAATTCGTTACCTATGTTTTGATTTTTATAATATGGTTTATTCCCTTGGAAATTTTATTTAACTTCATCTCCGCTTATAAAATTGAGCATAAATATAATTTCTCTAACCAGAATTTTAAAAGCTGGTTATGGAATTATTTCAAAGGATTTTTTGTTCAGATAATTTTAACACCAATATTATTAGGATTATTATTTTTATTATTTCATTTCACTCCGGAATATTGGTGGTTTTTTGGTGCGATTCTAATGATATTTGTGTCTACAATTTTAGCAACAATTTTTCCTATAGTAATTTTACCAATATTTAATAAATATACTCCAATTGAAAACGAAGAGTTAACTTCTCGATTAAGTAAAATATTGAAGATAGAAAATATAAAAATTAAAGGATTCTTTAAAGAAGATATGAGCAAACAGACAAAAAAAGAGAATGCATTTTTAGCTGGAATGGTAAGAACAAAAAGAGTTGTATTGGGTGACAATATTTTAGAAAAAATGAATATAGATGAATTAGAGACAATAATTGCTCATGAAGTTGGTCACTACAAACATAATCACATGTTAAAAAATATTTTTATCGGATCTGTTTTTCAATTATTTTTATTTTTCATTATTAATATCTTTTTAACAAAATGTTTTCCTGATTTTTTAACATCATTAAATGCAAATTTGATAATATTGCCTATTTTTATTTTATCATTTACTTTTCTAAATACAATTTTTATTTCACCGATAGTAAATTTTCTTTCTCGTCATTTTGAAAACCAAGCAGATAATTATTCTTTTTCACATTCACAAAACACAAAGGCATTTATTACTGCAATGGCCGGATTAGCAAATAGAAATCTCTCAAATGCATATCCAACTTGGCTGATAAAAATTTTCTATTATTCACATCCACCTGCTGGCGAAAGATTAGATAATGCTGAAAAATTTATTAAATATGAAAAATCATAATTATTTTCTAGAGTTTAAATTATTTTTTCAATTTATTATTTTTTTATTAAATAATGTTCATTAACTTTAATAAGTTAAATGTTGCAATGAGGTCTATTATGAAAAAAATAATTTTTATTTTAATTTTTTTAACAACTATTTTATCAGGAAATAATATTCATTTTGTAGAGATTGATGGTGTAATAAATCCCGCGTCTGCTAAATTTATTATATCTTCAATCGAAAAAGCCGAAGATGAAATGGCCGAATGTTTAATTATCCAACTTGATACTCCAGGCGGGTTAATGACTTCTATGCATGATATTATAAAAGCAGAATTAAATAGTAAAGTACCAATAATTGTATATGTAGCTCCTTCCGGTGCACGAGCGGCATCAGCCGGAGTTTTTATAACAATGGCTTCTCATATAGCAGTAATGGCAAAAAGTACAAACATTGGTGCTGCTCATCCTGTAAATGTAGGCGGTGGAATTTTTGGGAAGAAATCAGAATCAGATTCAGCAAATGTCAAAATGGAAAAAGTCATAAACGATGCCGTCGCATATATACAATCCATCGCAAAAGATAAAAATAGAAATATTGAGTGGGCAAAAGAGTCGGTAATAAAATCCGTATCAATACCGGCAGGTGAAGCGGTAAAATTAAATGTTGTTAATTTCATTGCACCAACTTTGGAATCATTATTAGATAGTTTAGATAATAAAGAGATAAAATTAATTGATAAAAAAACAACTTTGCAGATGAAGAATAAAAAGATAATTAGAAAAGAGATGAACTGGAAATATCGTCTATTAGATATTCTCAGTAACCCCAATATTGCTTATATTTTCTTGATCTTAGGATTTTATGGTCTGTTTTTTGAATTATCGCATCCGGGAGTAATTCTTCCAGGAGTATTGGGGACACTGTTTTTATTATTGGCATTTTTCTCATTTCAGATATTACCGGTAAATTATGCGGGGATTGCCTTGATAATTTTGGGCATTATTTTATTTATTTTGGAGATAAATATTGTTAGTTTTGGTATGTTAACAATTGGAGGAATAATTTCAATGATAATAGGATCGGTTATGTTAATTGACTCATTTAATCCATTAATTAGAATTTCTTGGAGTATAATAATTCCTGTTGTGCTTTTCTCAACGGCATTTTTCTTATTATTATTTAAGCTAGCTTTTAAGGCATATAAAAATAAGCAGATTACGGGAATTGATGGTTTGATAGGTATAGAGGGAGATGCTGATACGGAAATAAATTCTGAAGGCGGAGCTGTTTATGTAAATGGTGAAATATGGAGAGCATATTCTGATGAAAAAATACAAAAATCATCACGAATAAAAGTAATTGAATTAAAAAATATGAAATTAAAAGTAGAGAAAATATAATAATTACAATAATATTTAATAAAAAATAAAGGAGAAAAAATGTTCAGTGGTTCATTTTTAAGTATCGGTACCATAATAATATTGGTTGTTATGTTTCTTTCATCGGCAATAAAAATACTTAAGGAATACGAAAGGGGTGTAATATTCAGATTAGGTAGAGTGATCAATACTAAAGGTCCAGGTTTAATTTTATTAATTCCAATAATCGATAAAATGGTTAAGGTTTCGTTACGAACAATTGTTTTGGATGTTCCGTCTCAAGATATTATCACAAAGGATAATGTTTCTGTAAAAGTAAATGCTGTTATTTATTATCGTGCTCTTAATCCACAAAATGCAGTTGTTCAGGTAGAAGATTTCCATTTCGCAACTTCACAACTTGCACAAACAACCTTACGATCAATTTTAGGGCAAAGTGAATTGGATGAGTTGTTATCAGACAGAGAGAAAATCAACCATGCTTTACAAGAAATTATTGATAAACAGACAGATCCTTGGGGGATTAAAGTTTCTAATGTAGAGATCAAACATGTAGATCTGCCGGTAGAAATGCAACGTTCAATGGCAAAACAAGCTGAAGCTGAAAGAGAGCGTCGTGCAAAAGTTATTGCCGCAGAAGGTGAATTTCAAGCATCAAAAAAATTATCAAATGCAGCAGAGATTTTAGATAAACACCCATCCGCTATTCAATTACGGTATTTACAGACATTAATGGAAATATCAAACGAAAATAGTACAACAACAGTATTTCCTATTCCATTAGATATTTTTGAGCCATTTAAAAGGTATCTTAAAAAGAATAACGAAAGCTAATTAATTTATCAATTAATGATAAAAAGTCTCTTTTTATTATTTTGATTGGAAGCCTTTTGGGTATTCAATTATATTAATCTTAAATTTTTGAATACAAATTCCACATACTTGTCAAGATCTTTTCCAGATCAGAATGTTCTGCTTCCCAATTTATCGTCTTTTTCGCAAGATCAGATGAAGCAATTAATTTTTCCGGATCACCCGCTCTTCTATCAATAACAGAATGTTTTATTTCTTTACCTGTGATTTTTTTAGCCATTTTAATTACTTCTAAAACCGAATAGCCATGACCAGTTCCCAAGTTCAAAACCAAATTATTCTTGTTTTTATTTAGATAATCCATTGCTTTTAAATGAGCGTTGGAAAGGTCATTTACATGAATATAATCACGAATTCCTGTGCCATCAAGCGTATTATAATCATCACCGAAAATGTTAAGTTTTTCTCTTAATCCAACCGCACATTCTAGAACAATAGGTAATAAATTAGCAGTTGTTTTTTCTCTTTCTTTTATTCTTTCATTAATATCATATCCGGCAGCATTGAAGTATCTTAAAGTTGCATAATTTATTTCCTTTAATTTTCCGTACCAATTTAAAATTTCTTCAATGACTTTTTTTGTATAGCCATAATAATTAATCGGTTTTATCGTATGTTTTTCGTCAATTGGCAGATATTTAGGATAACCATAAACAGCGGCGGAGGACGAAAATACTATTTTTTTTATATCATGAGCTACCATTGTATTTAAAAGATTAATTGTACCATTGATATTATTTTTAGAATATATTTCCGGATTGTCCATAGATTCTCCAGCCGCTTTTAATGCGGCAAAATGAAAAACAATATCAAATTTTATTTTGAATAATTTATCCAGATCATTTTCGGAATTAACATCTCCCATGATAAATTTTGCTTTTTTATCAATATTTTCAATAGACCCGGAATATAAATTGTCAAAAACAAATACATCATTCCCTTTTTCACAAAGATCGGCAACAACATGAGATCCAATATACCCAGCGCCACCAACAACTAATATTTTCATTTAAAACCTCATAAATAATTTTATTATGAACCATAATAAAATATAAATTAAATATATTAAAAATAAAAGAGATTTGGTAAATTAACTATTGTTAAAAATGTCAAAATAAATAAAGATATTTTTAAAAAGAAATTTTAATTGATTGTTCTTAAATATTTGAATAAATTACATTATTGTAAAACAATTCATTTGAAAATAGAAAAAAATTAAATAAAAATTATGAAAATTGATATAATCAAACTTATAAATAACAATAAATTAAAAGAAATTATTATTGAAATAGGTAAAATCGGGGAACAAAATGATATGCCTGTTTATATTGTTGGTGGTGTAATTCGTGACACTTTATTAAATAGACCAACTTCTGATCTGGATATTCTTGTAGTTGGCGACGGAATAAAATTTGCCGATATGATCGCAAAGCAATTCTCTATCAAAACCGTTATTAAATATAAAAAATTTGGTACGGCAATGATTCCATTGAACGGTATTAATTTGGAAATAACTTCTGCAAGAAAGGAAGTATATAAACATGATTCTCGTAAACCGGAAATAACTTATACAGAATTAAATGAAGATCTAAGAAGAAGGGATTTTACGATCAATTCAATGGCAGTTGATATTCGCCCATCATTTTTAGGTGATTTTTACGATCCGTTCGATGGAATTCAAGATTTAAAACAAAAGATCATTCGGACACCATTAGATGCAGAAACTACTTTTTTTGATGATCCATTAAGAATGTTGCGAGCCATCAGATTCTCTACTCAGTTTAATTATAATATTGATAAAAACACTTTTGACGGAATAATAAATACTTCCAAAAGAATAAACATTATTTCTTTAGAAAGAATTAGAGATGAATTACTTAAAATATTATCATCTCCAAAACCATCTACAGGGTTATTATTGATGGAACAAAGTGGTTTGATGCAAATACTTTTCCCTGAAATTTCTGAATTGAATGGTGTAGAAAATAAAAACGGACATTTTCATAAAGATGTATTTAAACATACTCTTGAAGTTGTTGATAATATTACTGAATATACCAATAATCCAATTTTACGATTGGCAGCACTATTCCACGACATCGGCAAACCTTCAACCAAATACTATAGGAAGGGGACAGGTTGGACATATTATGGTCATGAAGATGTTGGAGCAAAAATGTTTGAAAGTATTGGAAGAAAACTGAAATTATCCACTAAAACTATAAAATATATTGTTAAATTAATTAAACTACATTTGAGACCAATAGCGATTGCTAGCGACACAATTACCGATAGCGCAGTTCGCAGATTAATGGTAGAAGCGGATGATGATATAGATGATCTGCTTTCATTGTGTAGAGCTGATATTACTTCCAAAAATGAATATAAAGTTAAAAGTTTTATGAATAATTTTAACTTTGTGGAAAAAAGGATAGTTGATGTAGAAGAAAGAGATAAACTGCGTAATTTTCAATCTCCGGTTGGTGGTGATGAGATTATGGAAATTTTTAATATCACTCAGGGACCACTTGTTGGGAAAATAAAATCAATGATCGAATCGCAGATATTAGATGGGAAGATAAAAAATGAATATGATGCTACAAAATCCTTCATTCTGAAAAATAAAAAATCAATAATTGAAAAAATTAAAAAGAAGAAATAGAAAAATATATTAGCATTTATTGATATTTTTTTCTATTTTAAACAATAAAGGTAAAGGAGATAAGTTATATGGAAGAAAATAACAATATTAATGGAGCTGAAGAAGAACTCAATCTTAGAGAAATAATTTATATAATATTAAGAAATAAATGGATAATAATTATTTCATTTCTAATTATTATATTATTAACTTTAGTTTATACGTTAAGATCACCAGATATCTATAAATCTTCATCATTATTATTAATTGAAGATCAAAACCAAAGCTTTATTAATCCATTTTCTTCTATGGGAAATTCTCGATTTGATATAAATAATGAAGTAGAAATATTAAAATCTCGTTCTCTTTCAAGACGAACAATTTCAACATTAAAGAATAATTATCCATTGGATTCTCTTTATTTATTCAAAAAAGGAGTAGATCCAGATAAAAAAAGTTTAAAACAAAGAATTTTTTCAATATTTAAAAATAATGAAAATGGTACTGAAACCATAGATAATGATAATGTCTATATTAAACGATTAAAAGGAATTATAGATGTCGAAACAACTCGTGAGACACAAACAATCAATGTTTCCATAGAATCTAGAGATCCAAATGAATGCGCAATTATTATCAATACATTTGTAAAAGAATATGTTAAAAACGATTTAGAAAGAGCAGCAAGTTCAAGTGGTAGGATCAAAAGTTTTTTATCCGAGCAGTTAGAGAAAATCCAAAA
>LSCC01000076.1 GCA_001577215.1 Fidelibacterota bacterium TCS52 | reverse complement strand
GAAGGAGAATTTACCACCTTATCTCTCACTAACATCTCTGTAGAGCCTCCGCCATCAAGATTTATTCCGGTCTCTATTCCCAGCGTAACCATAAAATCGGCTAATTCTGATAAATTCATCCCATCGCTAATTTCTTGTCTTCCATCTACCGTAATGAAAAATATTTCTGAACTGTCCGCAGAAATCCCGATTCCTGTTCTGGGATGTCTATCAGTTGCAAATGTATTGCTACCACCTTCTTCAGCAAAACCCTGATAAGCATAATTATTTCCATTTTTTACAATTTTTGGATAACCGCCAACAAGTGCTTTGATCTTTTTCGGCAGCGATTCTAAACCGAGAAATATTTTCACTGTATCATCAATGGATAAATTATTCTTTAATTGATCTGATGATATGCCGTGCCCCGAAAGAATAGCTTTATCTTTCGGAATTGGCATATTCCCAACAGCATCTACAATTGAATCTACAACACAATAAATTGTGTCGTTTGCGTACCATTTATTCAAATTGCTAATCAATACTTCAGTTCCCCATTCGTTTGTTTGTGTCGAATCCCCATAAAAATGGTTAAATAAAATAAGTTTATCAGCATATCTTGTAGAATTTATATTATCAATATTAATGTTTGCAGAATTTGAAAATAATGTTCCGTCAAATACAGTTCTGTTTATTGTTGGAAGATCTTTAAGATCAAAGCTAATATTTGACCAATAAACAGGATCTGAAGTGTCAAGATTTTCGGTTTTAACAAATTCACCGTCAACAATATGATGGTTAATTGGAGTTCCGTTGCCATCAAAGAAATCGGCGTTAATTGCTCCAACTACTCGATGACCAGGATAATTGTTCCTTGACGCCATTTCTGATAGTTGCTCATGTCCAATTATTTTATCATCGGCTTTTATCGAAATGATTGTATTATTTGTGTCGTTTAAATTGATTTTCAATACATTAATTGTCCAAGGGACAAAAGGTTCGATATATTTTCTGTGGATTATTCCCGGTCCAACTTTAATAGATGAATAATTTTGATATTCATAAGAAAATGCACTTGAGAATAAAATAATTGCCACCATGCAAATAAATATTTTTTTCATTATTTCTTCATTAATTTCAACAAATTATTTAATTTTGTTCATTATCTTTATTTTCATTTAGTTCTTTGTAATCGGCGTCAATAATATCTTCATCATCAATATTTTTCGGATTGTTATCAACATTATTATTTTTATGGATTGTTGATTGATTGTAATATCTGTTGATGATTTTTTTGATCAAAGGCAATAGAGCATCAATGAGTAAATATAAAAATATTATTAGTAAAATTATTTTAAACATAATTTATTTCTCGTGTTTTGGGTGATATAATTTAGTTCCGGTAGGAGGCTGTTGAATATATTTTAAAATTTCATTTAAATCTTTTTCATTATTCACAAAATCTATTTCGGTAGTATTTATGATCAATAGAGGTGTTTCATTATAATTGAAAAAATATTGATTATACATTTGATTCAATGATTCAATATATTTTTTCTTAATATTTGTTTCAAAAGAACGATCTCTTTGTCTAATATTTTTCATTAATCTATTTGTATCAGATTGTAAATATATTGCAAGATCGGGTTTAGGTATTTGTTTTATCAGGAGTTTGAGCAACTCGTCGTATAATTTTAACTCCTTATCACTCAAATTTAAATATGCAAAAAGTTTATCCTTAATGAACATGTAATCGGTAATAATATTTTTATGGAACATGTCGGTTTGAAATAAATCCATCTGTTGCCTAAATCTACTCAGCAAAAAGTAAATTTGTGTTTGAAAAGCGAAATGTTTTCTATCTTTATAAAAATCTTCTAAAAATGGATTCGTTTCAAATTTTTCAAGTATGAGTTTACTGTTTAATTTATTTGAAAGTATATTTGCTAAACTGGTTTTTCCAACTCCGATAACACCTTCAATTGTAATATAATACGCTGATCGTTTCATTTTAATTTCTCCACTTTTGAAGAATTTGGACATTCATTTAAATAGGAATTAATTGTTTTTTTTGTGTCAATTATCTTATAATCCGATGCAATTTCTGCCATTGGGATCAAGACGAATTTTCTTTCGCTGAATTTTGGATGTGGAATTTTTAAAGAATCTGTGTTAATTGTTTCATTATTAAAAAATAAAATATCTATATCCAATGTACGTGGTCCATATCGTTTTTTCTTATTGCGTATCCTATGATATTTATTTTCAATTTTGTGAATATATTTTAATGTCGATTCTGCATTGAAACTTGTTGAAAATTCTGCTACGGCATTAATAAAATAATCTTGTTTTTTATATAAAAGTGGTTCTGTTTTATATAAAGAACTTTTGTTTATCATTTTAAAATTTTTATTTTCTGAAATCATTTTTATTGCTTCTGTAACTATTTTTTGTGAATTTCCTATGTTTGAACCGAACCCTAAAAATACTCTTTTCATAATGCTTAAGTTTAATCATTTATTTTAAAAAATTCAATAAATTAAAATTGTTTATTCAATATTTTTATAGTGTAATGTGAAAGATTATGTAGAATTCAATTAGGACGAATTGTTTTGTTAAGGGATTATTAATTTTAACAAACTTTTCCAGGATTTAAAATTCCCTTTTGATCAAAAACATTTTTTATTCCTCTGAGTAAATTCATATAATCGGTTCCCATTGTTTTTTCCAAATATTTTCTTTTTGCATATCCGATACCGTGCTCACCCGAAACATGTCCGCCCAATTCTTCTCCTTTTGAATACAGCAGATCAAATGCCTTTGTCAATTTATTTTGGAAAGCTTTTTCTGTCATTTCATCTTTTAGTAAATAAACATGTAAATTTCCATCACCGGCATGACCAAAACTCGATATTCTTATACCAGCTTCTTTTTCAACAAATTTTGTATATTTAATAAATTCCGCAACTTTATCGCGTGGTACAACAACATCGCATTCGTCCATTTTAGTAGTTGAAGCTTTTATTGCTTCTAAGAAAGCTCCGCGTGCTGTCCAGATTGATTCTTTTCTCTCTTCCGTATCTGAAATTAAAACATCCAATGCTCCGGCATCAAGACAAATATGCGCAACTTTTTCATATTGTTTTTCCACTTCTTCTTTTGTATTTCCGTCGAAATTTAATAGTAAATATGCATCGGATGAAGAATCTGGGAATTTCTTTCCAAGATAATCTTCTGAATTTTTAATTACCGCTCTTTCCATATATTCTATTGCTACGGGAGAGTTTTTTGAACGGATTATTTTTGGCACTGTTTCGATTGCTGTTTCCATATCGGGGAAAGGGACTAATAAACTTATGCTTATTTTTGGTAAAGGGATCAATTTTAAAACAGCTTTTGTAACAATTCCAAGTGTTCCTTCAGAGCCAATAATTAGATCCTTAATAGAATAACCGGAGCTGTCTTTTACAATTTTTCCTCCTGTATTAATTATTTTTCCGTTGGGAAGCACAACTTCTAATTCGCGAATAGAATCACGAGTTACACCATATTTTACTGCTCTCATTCCGCCTGCATTTGTTGATATGTTTCCACCGATGGTAGCACTTTTTTCTCCGGGATCTGGTGGATATAAAAAATCATTTTCTTCGACGAATTTTGATATCTCCATTAGTAAAACACCAGGTTCAACAGTTAGAGTCAAATTATCTTTATCCAGGTCGATTATTTTAGTCATTTTTTCTGTTGAAATAAGGATTCCACCATAGATTGGAACAGCTGCACCTACAAGACCTGTACCCTGTCCACGAGGAGTTACAGGAATATTATTCTCGTAAGCATATTTCATGATTTTTGAAATTTGTTCAGTGTTTTCGGGAATTGCAAGAACTTCCGGAAAAATTTCCTCTTCAGCTAATTCATCATGGCTATAATCTTCATGAATGTTTTTTCCGGAAATAATATTTTCTTTTCTACAAATGGATTCTAAAGATATTATATCTTTGGTATTTATTTTGTGGAATTTATTTTTTGTCATATATTTTACCTAAAATTATTATGTAATATTTATTATAATTTTTTAATCAATTCTGGAATTATTTCGTATAGATCGCCAACTATACCATAATTTGCTACATCAAAAATTTGTGCTTTCGGATCGTTATTTATTGCAAATATATTTTCAGAATTATTCATTCCGGCAACGAACTGAATAGAACCGGAGACGCCGCAAGTAATGATCAATTTTGGTTTTACAGTTCGTCCGCTTAACCCAATTTGTTGTCTTGCATCTGTCCAGCCGGCTTCAATAAGTGGGCGAGTTGTTGCAACCATTCCTCCAAGTTTATTTGCTAACTGATTTATCATTTCAAGATCTTTTTCTTTTTTGATGCCGTTGCCTGCAACTACGATCACATCTGCTTCCTCAATGGATTTCACCTTTTCCTTTTTTTTCACTTCTAACACTTTAATATTTGATTTTAATTTATTACTATCAATTTTACATTCGGTAATTTTTCCTGTTTTGTTTTTATTTTTTTCTGGTGCATCAAATATCTTGTACCTTACAGTAGCAAATTGTGGACGGTGATTTGGTGTGTGAATATGAGCCATAATATTTCCACCGAATGCTGGACGAATTTGGTCAAGATCCGTGTTGTCTTTCACATCGAGAATTGTACAATCGGCTGTTAATCCAGTTCTAAATCGTGCCGCTACTCGTGGAGCTAATGATCGTCCGACCGTTGTTCCGCCAACAAGAACAATCGTAGGTTTTACTTTAGTAATAAAATTTTCAAAAGCTGCTGTATACGGTTCGATACGAAAATCATATAATTCTTCTTTGTCAATAACAAAAACCTCATCTACTCCATAATGAAGTATATCCTCTGCTTTGTGTTTGATGTTGCTACCGACAAATAAACAATAAACAGGTTGGTTGATCTTTTTTGCCATTCTTTCTGCTTTGCCTATCAATTCGTAAGTTACCGGATGAATATCTCCTTCCACATGATCAACATAAACAGCAATTCCTTTCCAGTTATCTTTATTTATTTTTACTTTTTTGCCTTCAATGAATTCATAAATATCAGGCATTTTTTTTATGCATATATCACACATCTTACATGCAGAGGTTATTTCAATTTTATCATTTTTTGATTTGATTGCATTAAAAGGGCAAACTTTAATTGCCTCTTCAACATTTTTAACATTTTTTTGATGAATTTTTATAAATGCCATTAATTATCCTTAACAAATTTTAATTTCTTTAATTTTTTAGATATTCTTTCACCCAATTCCTTTCCAGTTCCTTTCCATCTTTCGTTTACCCTATCGCTTGTAGGAGGAAATACGTCCAGAACTTGAGTTGGCGATCCATCTAAACCAAAATTTTCAGGATTACTGTCATCTAAGTCTTTGAAAGTAATATTATTTACCTTACGTTTTGCAGTAGCAAGTTTTAATTTAAATGATGGTAAGCGAGGTTGATGAATTTCTTTTTCAACTGTAATTAGGCAAGGTAATTTTACTTCTTGAATTTCTACGGTCTTGGGCATATCCATTTCTACTGTTATTGAATTAGAATTAATATCGATTATTTTTTTCACATTTGCCACATGTGGGATATTCAAAAATTCTGCGATTTCTGGTCCGACTTGAGCTGTGTCTCCATCAGTTGTCATTTTACCGCAAATTATTAAATTGTAATTATCCATTTTGTTTATTCCCTGTGAAAGAGCATAAGAAGTGGCAAGCACATCCGCTCCGGCGAATTTTTTATCTGTCAATAAATATCCGTTATCTGCTCCCATCATATATGCTTCTTGAATTACTTCTACTGCTTGTGGCGGTCCCATAGAAATAACATTGATCTTTGCGGAATTATTCTCCTTTATTTTCATCGCGGTTTCAATTGCATATAGATCATAAGGATTCATTTTTGTATCAATACCTTCACGAATTAAATTACCGGTTTTTTCATCAATTTCTACTTCTGATGTTCCTGGTACTTGTTTGATGCATACTGTTATATTCATTTATTTCCTTTTTTTGTTAAGCAAAATATAAAAAAAATAATTATTAAATTAAATCTTTTTTAAATTAATATTATTTGTGTAAATTTTATTATTATAATTATTTCTTAAATAAATGGGAGAATTGGGTTATGAAAAAAATTTCAGTATTAGGAGTAGGACTTGTTGGATATGCAATTGTAAAAGATTTGTTAAAAGAAGGCGATTTTCAAATAACAGCAGTTGATATTGATCATGCAAATCTTAAAAAATTAGGAAAACTAAAAAATGTAAAATCAGTTAAACTTGATCTATCAAAAATTAGAAATATTAAAGAAGCTGTGAAAAATTCAGATCTGGTGATCAATGCGGTGCCCGGATTTATGGGTTTCAAAACCTTAAAAACAATAATTGAAAATAATAAAAATGTTGTTGATATTTCCTTTTTTGAAGAAGATCCTTTTCAATTACACTCGTTAGCAATAGAAAGAGATGTTACTGCGATCATTGATTGTGGAGTTGCTCCCGGATTTAGTAATATTATTGCAGGATATGTTGATAATATACTTGAAAGTACAAAAAGTTTCGAATGTTATGTTGGAGGTTTGCCTGTGAAAAGGGAATTGCCTTATGAATACAAAGCTGTATTTTCTCCTACAGATGTTTTACAAGAATTTATTCGTCCTGCAAGAATGATTGAAAATGGGAAACTTGTAGTTAAAGAAGCGTTATCAGAAGTAGAGATTAAAAATTTTTCTCAAGTTGGCTCTTTGGAAGCATTTAATACTGATGGATTGCGTTCATTGGCAAAAACATTGGATATTCCATTTATGAAGGAAAAAACAATGCGGTATCCGGGGCATGCACAAATAATGAAACTATTTAAAGATTGTGGATTCTTAGACAATTCATCAATAGAAATAAATGGAAAAAAAATTAAACCATTGTCATTTTTTTCAAAATTAATAATTGATAAATGGAAATTGGAAGAGAAAGAAGAAGATTTTACAATAATGCAAATTAATATTGAAGGAATTAAAAATAATAGTAATGTTAAATATCAATTTGATCTATATGATGAATACGACAGAGAGACACATACTACATCTATGGCGAGAACAACAGGATATACAGCAACGATCATAGCAAGACAATTTTTAAATGGATCAATTAAGCAAAAGGGCATTTGTCCGCCGGAATATATTGGAAAAATTTCCGGTTGCTATGAAAACTTGTTAGAAGAATATTCTAAAAGAAATATTAATATCAGTATGAAAAAAAGTTAGGATTTATTTTCTAATCCCAATATCCGGGTTTAATAATTAAAACTGTAATTAAACCATATACACCAGTCAAGGCGATAATAACAATATCAAACCAATTTTCTTTATAATTGAATTGTTTTTTTCTACTAATTATGAAAAATATTATTAGAGAAATTAAAATTCCTATTAAACCAAGTAGGTAGTTAATTTTAATATCAAAATTGATATATTCTGTGTTACGCGAATAAGTATCTATTTTAAAGGGAAATATTGTTTTTGCAATTTTCCCAGTGATAGTATTTTCTTTTGGTGTTCCGCTAATTTCAAATTTATCAATTAAATTATAATTTCTATCAGTGACAATACTTGTTGATTTTTCGTCATCGGAAAAGTTAAAAGTTCTGAACAATGGATCTGCTATCATTACAAATTTCATTTTATCAGGATTATAATCTTCAAGAGGTGCTTTAATTAATTCATAATTATTATAAGTTATCAAATAAACATCATTGGAATTTGTAAATAACAACCCATAAAATTCTTTTCTTGTATCTTCATAGATAAAGATTCTTTTAATATCCAGATTTCTTGGGATCGTTGTTTTTACGCAAAATGGTTTACCTTCTATCTTTTTTAAATGATAAGTATAATTGTCGTTGTCAACAATAAAATATCCTTCATCAAATGATTTTCGAGTTGTAGGATTTCCAAAAATGAATTTGTCTGGAAATTTGAATCCTTTTTCTTTCATTGAGTTAGTGAACATTTCAGACATTTCTTTTTTAACTTTATTAGAATCTGGATCAAAAAATTCTATTCTATCTGTTATTCTAAAAAATTCGTTAGGCATCGATAATTTTGCATATTTTGGTTTTGATTCAATTAATGGCCATAATTGTATGAGAGGATCATGAAAGTCATCAGCATTTATTCTCAACATCTGCATTTCTTTTCTAAGTTCGTCATGATCAAATTTAATTGTTTTTACACTATCCGGAAGTTCTCCCCATTTAGCAAGATCACGATAATAATAGAATGGCAAAGCAATTCTAAATTCTTTATCTGTAATTGTATTTCCATCTGCGTCATAATATTTTGAACCGGTTAGACGATTCCATTGCCTATAAACAAAATCATCTTTTATTGGACTGTAATAGATTGAAGGACTTCTTACACTTTTTTGAAAAACCATCCAGTAAAAGTTTGGTAGATAGATGGCAGCCACGACAATAATTAATAAAATGATTACATATCTTGAAATTTTATTTAACATTTTTTTACCTTTATTTTAATTTATTCCTTTTCTAAACCTATGCCCTGGGAAAAGCACCATTAATGGAAAGAAAACAATAATTAGTAAGTATTTCCATATTGAAAATTGGTATTCATTATATCCACTTTCCATAAATAACAGTTTCATAAATGCAAATGTAATTATCATCAATATGATTCTGTATATCCAAGAAGGTTCAAGTATAATTGTTGAAGTAAGGAAGTAAACTCCAATTCCCCCTAAAAGCCACGGTAAAATAGTTATAAGCAAACTTTGAACAATTTCAGCTGGATAATAAATATAGCTTATTCCAACAAGTCCTCCAACGATTATCGCTAAATTAACAATAAGGAGGGAAAAACCAACAGATGTCATAGATAGCAATAATTTTTTTTCTGAAATTGGCAAATGATATGAAAGTCGCATTCTGTGTTTACTCATTTCGGGCACAAATTGAAGTATTGAGATCACACCACCAATTATCAATGGAAAATATTTAAATATTTCATAATATAACATTTTGCGTTGAATAATATAAAGCCAATTTGAAAATGCAGTCATTAACTCAATATAGTGACGAATTTCTAATTGAACATATATCAATGTAATAAAAACTACTAGAAAACTAACAATTACAGCCCAACGAATTTTTATCCATTCTTTATAAATAATTGATTTTAACATAATTACCTCTTAATATTTTCCGGTTAATCCGATAAACGCATCTTCCAAGCCTAACGGTATTTCTTTTAATGTTTCTAGGGAGACATTTTTTGATTTTAAGTATTTTTTTATTTCAGAAATAGTTTTGAAAGAATATATATTTATTTTTGTTTTGATCGTTTCAATGTTACTAATAGTATTATCGGTTTGTAAATTATCAGTAGAAGAGGATTTAGGCACTTGATAGCAATGGAATGATTTTTTAAAATTTTTCAGCGATGTATGAAGTAAAAGTTTTTGATATCCCATAATAATAGCATCATCAATAATTTTTTCCATATCCTGAATAATATGTGATGTCATTAATACAGTTTTTTCACTCGTAGAAACAAATTCTTTCAAATAATCAACAAATAATGATCTATATCCAGGATCCAATCCCATTGAGTAATCGTCCAAGATCATTAACTCAGGATCTTGTGCAAAGATCAATCCCAAGACAACTTGAGAACGTTGCCCACAAGACATATTTGATATTCTATGATTTTCTTTTAAGTGTAATTTGTTTACCAATTCATAATAGTATTCCTTTTTCCAAGTAGTGAAAAAGTTAGAATAAAATTTTTCCACTTGTTTAATTGTCATAAAATCGTAAGCAATATGACCTTCGTGAAGCAATCCGATCCTTGCTCTAGTTTTAGGAGAAATATTATGTGAATCTTCACCTAATACTTTACAGACCCCACTTGTTGGTCGTAAGAATCCCATTAAAATATTAATGGTGGTTGTTTTTCCCATTCCGTTTTTTCCAAGAATACCAAAAATACGACCTTTTTTAACTGACAAATTCAGATTATTTAACACCAATTTATCATCGTATTTATGTGTAAGGTTTTTTAATTCTATTACATTTTCCATTTTTTAATTTTTTTCCTTTCTGTCATTTGACAAATATATTCCAAAAATTTAAATTAACTTCACATAAGTTTAATAATAAAAATTTTTATATGCAAATATTTTTTTTTATTTGCTTTAATGATTATTTTTTGATAAAATTAATAATTGGTGTGAATTAATAAAATTCCAAAAAAAGAAGCAAGAATTAAATGAGAAGAAAGAATTATATGAAAACAATTAGAATATTATTATTTGCAATACTTGCTTATTTGAGTTTTGTAAATTTAACTTTTGCTAAAGATTCAAAGATTACAGGTTTAATATTATCTCAGTTGAAAAAGGAACCAATAGCAAACGCACTAGTTGTATTAGAAGACCCGATGGACGAAGATTTTAAAATGGAATCTATGAGTGATAAAAATGGATACTTTGAAATACGTCATGTGAAAGAGGGTACTTATAAGATTGCTGCGTTGAAAGATGGTTTTTTTAGTAACAGTTTGTTTGATTTAAAAATTAAAACCGGTGAAAATTATAATGTAAAGATAAAATTAATTAAATGTAAAAAAAGAGATAATTTTGAATATTGTTTTATGATCGGTGGTATCGAAGTCTCTGCTTTAGAAAAATCGGTGATTCCAACTGAAGTTACAACGACACGCAAAATCACATCTGGCGAAATTGAACATATGCAAGCATCAAGTTTAGGTGATGTGTTATCACTCGTTCCTGGTGTAGAAAAATCAAATAATCCGGGATTATCAAAATCTAGTAAAGTGGGTTTAAGATCAGTTTCTATTACAGGTACGACTGGAATAATGGAATCATTTGGAAGCAC
>LSCC01000075.1 GCA_001577215.1 Fidelibacterota bacterium TCS52 | reverse complement strand
ATGTTTGATCCTGCATTTGATTCACCACGAAATATACCTTTTATGAAAAATTATAATATGTGCAATTTAATAAATGAAGGTTCACAATCTTATATTGATACTTTAAAAGATATTCAGTTTTTACTTCATAGTGGAGGAAGTCCGGAAGGAAGCAACTTAACAGAAACTCAACATGTTGTTGATCTGCTGGCAGAAAAGGGAATTGATAATGTCTTCGATGATATTCGTTTAACTAATGATGCTGTTCATAATTGGCATTTTGCAGATTTGCATATGTCTAAATCTATTCCATATCATTGGGAGAAATTTCAATCTGCAGAAAATACAATAGATATTTCATTAACAACTCCACTGTCATATACCGAAGTATCCGGAGTTAAGAAAATAGAATGGACACTTGATCCTGCTCTGGACACATCTTGTATAATTTTGAGATATCGCAATAAAATAAATGGTCATTGGCAACAAATGGCTGAATTAACTGATAATCAAAGATTTTTTGACTGGAACACTTTAATTTTTCCGGATGGAATTTTTTATCAGATCCAGTTACTTGTATATTCCGGCTCAGATCATGCTAGAGTTGAAAGTGAAAATTATTTCACAATAAATAATCCCGGAAATGCATCTCCAGAAATGTCATTGACACAACCTTCACAAAATGACACAGTTAAAAATAATTATGAAATCAAATGGAATGGCGGTGATGCTGATGGAGATAGTTTGGTTTATTCTATTGATGTTTCTACGGATAATGGAAACAACTGGGAATCTCTTGTCGAAAATATTCAAGAAAATAAAAGTTATTCTTGGAATACTACAAATTTACCAAATAGTCCGTTTTGTAAATTAGTTTTAAATTGTAGCGATGGAACAGTTGAAGTAAAAGACACCTCAAATATATTTATAATTGCGAATGATCATTATTCATTTCCGGAAAATTGTGTTACACATCTCAATGGAAATGGCAGTGGCTCTATTTTACCGTTTGTTGTGGATTCATCACAATTAAAAGATCATCGATACCAAATAACTTTGGATGATTCAACAAACGAAAATATGTATTATTCTGTCAAAGATATAACCATAAACAATCAAATTTTCCAAGACAAACAAATGCCGAAAAATGATGTTGAGGGACATTTATTTGATGGCATTCGTTTGAAGTTCTATAACTACTCAAAAACAATTATTGATGCTGAAAAAACCGGATGGGAAATTGGAGAAACAGGTTTAAAGTATAATATTTCATTACCACAAATTGATATGGGAACAGAAATTCTTGAAGGGTTTCCATATCCCGCTGATTATTCTATAAAAATATTTGATCATGTCGTTGATACTTCCAGCTCTGCTTTTGGAATCCAGACAATTCCAATAAAATTTAGTGTTTATAATATTACAGATGACAGATCTACAGAAATAATTTTTATAGACATAGATTCAAATGGTCAATTGACTCGTAATGATGAAATTTATATTTTAGAAAAAGATAAAAATGACGAATGGATATTATGTTGGTTGTTTACTTTATCCGGAAATGAAAATGATTTTCCACCTCAACCGGGAGATATTTTTCATATAAAAACATTAAAACCATTTACAAGTTCAGATGTTTTTGAATTTTCAAATGAACCCAGTGAGATTGTCAATTACAGTCAAATTCCGAATGAGATCAATTTAAAATGTTATCCAAATCCGGCTAATATTTCAACGACATTTGATTACTATTTACCTGAAGCCGGGTTAGTGAGAATATCAATTTATAATATTCTTGGTCAGAAAATAATTACTTTAGTAAACAAGATTGAAGAAGATGGATCACATAGAATTCCTTGGGATTGTGTAAATAAAAATGGCACAATAGTTTCAACTGGAATATATTTTGTTAATTATTATATTAATTATGGTGCAGGAAGATCGGATTGTATATCTAAAAAATTGGTAATTTTAAAATAGGCATAAAAATTAAATGAATTCAATAGAACAAAACAAAACCTATAACTTGCTCGGTTTTAACAGAATAAAAGAGCTATTAATTAGTTATACATATACGGAAAATGCAACTTTGAAAATCCGGGAATTGGAGTCATTCCAATCAGTTGATAGAGTAGAATATGAACAAAGCTTAACTTTGGAAATGCGAGATCTTATTGCATTAGACAGTTCATTACCGCTTTTAGAATTTTCGTCCCAAAATGAAGTATTGAAACATATTGCTATTGTTGGGACTTCGATAGGTTTAGAAGAATTGTTTTTAATTGGAGAGATCTTACATTATCAAAATCGCATTAAAAAATATTTTCGAAAACGAGAAAAGGATTATCCCAATTTAGAAAAATTATTAGTAATATATTATTTTGATTTGAAAGATGTAGAAAAGGAAATAAAATCTATTTTTACACCGGAACGCACACTTGCGGATAATGCTTCTAAGGAATTAAAAAATATCAGAAATCAGATCAAAAGAGTCGGAAATAAGATAAAAGATAAGATACAATCAATTGCGTCTAATTTAGCAAAAGATAATATTGCCGTTGAAGAACAAATTGCTTATCGAAATAATCGCCATGTAATTCCGATCAGATCTTCTAAAAAGAAAAGTGTTCAAGGAATTGTTCACGATCAGAGTCAAAGTGGTCAGACATATTATATTGAGCCGATTGAGATTGTGGAATTAAATAACAAACTTGCGGAGATCGTATTAAAAGAAAAGGAAGAAATTAAAAAAATACTCAAAGAAAAAACGAATCTGTTAAGAGAAAATTTTGATGAGTTGAAATCAGCGATACATTTATTGGAAGAATTAGATTTTATCCATTCAAAAGGAAGATTGGCTGTAAAATTCAAATGTAATAAACCGGCGAATAGCAATGAAGATTTTATAATTAAAAACGGCAGAAATATTGTACTTGCACTCCATCGGGAAGTTGTTCCATTGAATATATTTTTGGATAAAAATAAGCGTGGGGTGATAATAACCGGTCCGAACGCCGGGGGCAAGACAGTAACTTTAAAAACAATCGGACTAATTTCTTTGATGTATTGGGCCGGTCTATTAATTCCGGCAGATAGCAATAGTTCTATACCAAAGTTCGACAATATATATATTGATATTGGTGATGATCAATCGATAGATGGTGATCTATCGACTTTTTCTGCTCACATTTTAAAGTTGAAATCCATTCTACAAAACGCAACATCCAAAAGTTTGATCTTATTAGATGAGCTTGGAACAGGAACAGACCCAAAAGAAGGATCTGCATTGGCTGAAGGAATTTTGATCGATTTGATCAAGCAAAAAGCACTTGTATTTGCAACTACACATCACGGTTCATTGAAAACATTAGCATTTAAAATACCCGAATTAGAGAATGCAAGTATGACCTTTAATAACAAAAATCTTGAACCGACTTATGAATTTAAATTGGGAATACCCGGAAGCAGTTACGCTTTAGAAATTGCCCAGCGATATAATTTGGATGATAATGTTATTAATTATGCTAAAAAAAATGTGGGCGAACATCGGGAAAAATTGGAAGATCTTATCGTTGATCTTCAAAAAAAAATTTACAATTATGATGAATTGATAAATAAAACTACCAAGAGAGAAAAAAACATAAAGAAGAAAGAAAATGAAATTACTAAACACAAAAAAGAGATCGATAAAAAATTCAGAAAAGCCGACAAAGATGCAATTGTTCATGCAAATGCATTAATAAATGAAATGCAGAGTAAATTAGAAAAAACAATAAAACATATAATAGAGAATAATGCGAGCAAGGATTCAATTAAAAAGGCAAAAGCATCTTTCAAAAAAGTGAAAAATAAGGTAATAGCAAAAGAACAAAAGATTGAAAGTAAAAAAAGAACCCAATTTTCATGGTCAGAAATTCAGGTAGGTAAGAAAGTTTATGTAGCATCTCTGGATTCTAACGGAACTATTTTGGAGATAAATCGCAAATCAAAAAAAATCTGGGTTGATGTTAATGGTTCAAGAATGAGATTAAATTTAGATTGGTTATCACCGGTTGTAGAAAAAAAACAACAATTCAGAACTTCTGTTCAGAAGTCAGCAGATAGTGTTCCATTTCGAATAGATCTAAGAGGGAAACGGGGAAATGAAGCAATGTCAGAAGTAGAAAAATTTATTGATAATGCTGTAGTTCATGGATTATCAAATGTTGAGATATTGCACGGAAAGGGGTTTGGCATTTTGAAACAATTAATTAGTGAATTCTTGACTAATGATCAAAGAGTTGAAAATTTTAAAGAAGCACCGATTAAATTCGGAGGAGCCGGAGTTACTTGGGTTGAGCTTGTTAAGTAGGTGAACAGTGAAATGTGGAAAGTGAAAATCAACCACAAGGCACACAAAGATTAATGAAAAACGCCCGATATTTTTATTGAGTATTTTTGTTACAAAAAATATTTAAACAAATAATTCTTCATTGATTTTTTCTTTGCGTATCTTTTTTTCTCTTTTTTTGCGACCTTTGCGAGAAATCTTGTTTCTTTTAATGTTTAAAATGTCTCATTCCTGTAAAGATCATGCCTACACCTAATTCATCACATTTTTTAATTACTTTTTTATCGCGAATTGAACCGCCGGGTTGCACGATCGTTTTTATTCCGGCTTTGTAACTCAATTCTACATTGTCCGGAAATGGGAAGAATGCATCTGAAAATAATACTACTTTTTTCATTTGTTTTTTTACATAATTATCAAATTGTTCAGCTTGTCCCTTGTATTCGTTTTTTAAATTTTCTTTACATCTGTCAATTGTCAACAAAGTAGAATTTACTCTATTTGGTTGTCCGCATCCCATTCCAAGAAGTTGCTTATCACCGTTATCTAATTTCCTCACAGCTACGATAGCATTAGAGCGTAATTGTCGCATAGCAATTAAACCAAATCGAAAGAGTTCTTTATTTATACGTGGTTTTATCTTTGTAACAATTTGTTTTTTCTTAAACAATTCTCTGTCAGTTTCCTGAAAAAGTAGTGAATTGAACAAAAATTTCATATCATTTTTTTGGTCGAGTTTTTGGGGATCGAATTCAACAATGCGCAGATTCTTATGTTGGAATAAATATTTTTTTGCACTTGTTGTAAAAGATGGGGCGACAATTATTTCAATGAATTTTCGTTTAAATTTTTTCTTGGAATCGAGATTTAAAAATTCTACCGTTTTCTTTTCCACATTTTTGTTAAAAGCAATAACAGAGCCAAAAGACGAAACGGGATCACCGGCCCAAGCATTTTCAAAAACAATTCGCTGATCTTTTCCTTCACTAAGTCCACATGGATTTGCATGTTTAATTATTGCACAACCGGTTCCATTCAGATTCCTGACAGATTCAAGTGCCGCCTGCATATCAAAAATATTATTATACGACAACTCTTTTCCATGCAGTACTTTGATATCTTTAAGTGAAATTTCCGATTTGTTCTTTTTATAAAAATATCCTTTTTGATGAGAATTTTCGCCATATCGTAATTCGTTTCCATCATAAAAAGCCAATCGTAACGATTTTTT
>LSCC01000074.1 GCA_001577215.1 Fidelibacterota bacterium TCS52 | reverse complement strand
ATCCTATATTCCAAAGGTCAAAGTGACAAAGCGATCTCAAAATATGAATTGGTATTAAAGGATCATAAAAACACTACTTCCGCATCACTTGCTGCATATTATTTGGGCGAGATCTATTTGTTTGATAAAATGGATTTTAAAAAGGCAGAAGAGAATTATAATAAAGTAAAAAAAAACGATCTGAAAAAGGGGATTGTTGCTGATGCCAATAAAAAAATTAAGCTTATTGGCAATTATACAAACATTGAAAATAAACAAAATCAATTAGTTAAAAAAGAGCCAAAATTAGTTGATCATCCGGAAGAATATTATAATATTCTCACTGATTCCACTAATACCAACTATTCTTTTATAGATTCATCAAAGATAGATTTATATAAAATAGATTCAACTAAACATGATTCATCAGAAATGAATTCGTCAAGGTTGGATTCTTCCAAGATCAATTTATTTCGCTTGAAGAAATTAGATCAATTTAAAAAAGATGCGAATGACTATGCCAGAATCCGTTTTAATGAAGCTGAGCACTATGTATTTTATTTTAAAGGAGTTGATTCTGCTTTGGCTATTTATCAAAATATTTCATCTAAATTTCCATATGTTGATATCATGCCTCAGTTGTTAAATACATGGGCTTTTGTGCTAGAAACAGAAAAAAAGGATACAGTTAAAGCAGATAGCTTGTATAATCTTATGGTTGAAAAATTTTCCGAATCATCTTTAACATACCACTATTTAGGCAAACCAAATCCCGATAGTGTGAGATATAATAAAGAACAAAAACAGATATATGAAATTGAAAAAACATTTATTAATGAAAACAAATATTTACAAGCTATTGACAAATTACAAGACCTGATATTGAATAATTCAATTGATTCAATTAGTATTGCTCATGCATATTATCAAATTGCTTGGCTTTATGATCATGAATTGATAGAAATCGATAGTACAATTGATGAAGCAATGAAATATTATCAAATAATAGTTGATGATTTTCCTAAATCAAAATGGGTGTCGAAGAGTAAAAAGCGAATAAATGCAATAACAAAAATAATTGATGAAAATGAAAAAGCACTGCAAGACACATCACAGCAGGAAAAACAAAAACCTAAAATTAGTAAAAAAGAAAAAATAATTAAAGAAGAATTTACAACAAAAGAAAAAAATAAAAGAAAAGAAATTGAGAAAGAGCAAGAACATAAGCGACCAAAATTCATTAGAAAAAGAAAATTAGAAGAGTAGTAATTCAGAAAAGGATCATATATTGAAAAAACAAGCAATAATTGTTTTAGTTTTTATATTAATTGTGAGTTGCACATCTGTTCCTCGTTACATATCTTTATCTTCTTCATCGAGATCTTACTCAAGTCGAAGCAGTAGAAATTATAGAAAAAAATCGCTGTCATCGAAAAATAAAAAACCAAAACTAATTCCTGTTACCAAAAATCCAAAATTATCATATAGACGATCATGGCATGGGACAGCTTCGTATTATGGAAAGAAATTTCACGGGAAAAAAACAGCAAATGGTGAAACTTACAATATGTATGCATTAACAGCAGCCCACAAAACATTACCTCTCGGTACGATGGTAAAAGTTACGAATATTGCAAATAAAAAGTCGATAATTGTGAGAATAAACGATAGGGGGCCATATATTCAGGGTAGGATTATTGACCTTTCTTATGCTGCTGCTAAAAAATTAGATTATGTTGGCAATGGAACTGCCGAAGTAAAAATAAAGGTTTTAAAATTTGGTGATAATGGTTATAAGAAGTGATTACACAAATAAATTGCAGTTTTTTTGTTACATTAAATAAGAATGTTTATCATAATTGAGCGCATTTTATTGTTATTAATAATAAATTTATTAAATATTTATTTACCCATCGACAATCTATCTGCTAAAATTGTTGGCAATTCGGCTGCAATAATTTTTTCTTGCGCATTCTCAATCTTGTAGTCAACTCTCAAAATTTTTAATCTATTATTTTTTGTATCAAAAGTACAAAAAGATGCTTGAGGATTCCCATCTCTTGGTTGTCCAACACTTCCTATATTTATAATATATTTATTTGCATCTTTTGTTCTAAAATCTAATCCATTTTTTGCAGTAAAAGAATTAATCTCATTCATACATTTTTCAAAAACAATTGGTTGATGAGAATGCCCAACAAAACATATTTTTTCATTAAAATAATTAAATTCATTTTTCACCTTTTCTATTGATAGAAGGTATTCCCAATTAGAGGGTGAAGAAGGAGACGAGTGAACTGTCATTAAATTCCAAATTGGAATTTTGTTTATAAGTGGTAATAATTGCAAATATTCATAATTGTTATTTGATAATTTTTTTCGTGTCCATTTAGCTGCAATTTTAGCAGGTTTACTAAAATTATTTATAGGTGTTTTTCTTACAATACCATAATCGTGATTTCCCGCCACACAATAATTAACATTTTTTTTTACAATTTGAATGCATTCGTTAGGGTTAGCCCCGTATCCAACAATATCCCCGATGCAGATAATTTTATCAACTTTTTGTTCATTGATTAAGATTGGCATCACTTTGTTAAGTGCTTCCAAGTTGCTATGTATATCGGATATTATACCAAATTTCATTTTGACAACAATTTTTATTTCAAAATTCTTATACAAAAATTATACAAACAAATAATCAATTTATCAACTTTTTATTTTCTAAAAAATATCTGTTATTTACAAAAATAATTTATTATATTTAAAAATAATGTGAAATTGAGGAGAAAAATGAGTAGATTAACTGTAAAAGATGTAAATTTCAAAAATAAAAAAGTATTAATACGAGTTGACTTTAATGTGCCCGTTAATAATGGTGAGATCACAAACGATTTTCGTATCGTTTCTTCGTTACCAACTATTAAAAAAGTTTTGAAAGATGGTGGTTCGGTTATTTGTATGAGCCATCTTGGACGTCCAAAAGGTAAGGTGAAACCTGATTTTAGTTTAAAGCCGGTTCAAAAAAGACTGGGTGAATTGTTAGATTTAGATGTAAAATTTGTCGATGATTGTATAGGTGAGAATGCTAAAAAAATGGCAAGTGAATTAAATAACGGTGAAATATTATTATTAGAGAATTTACGTTTTCATAAAGAGGAAAAAAAGAATGATCTGATATTTTCAAAAGCATTATCTGAATTAGCTGATATGTATGTTAACGATGCGTTTGGAACGGCTCACCGTGCACATGCAAGTAACATTGGAGTTGCAAAATATTTTGATAAGGTGATTTCCGGATTATTATTAGAAAAAGAATTAACATATTTAAAAGATAAAATTGAATCACCAAAAAGACCATATACAGCTATTCTCGGTGGAGAAAAAATAAGTGGGAAAATCGATACAATAAATCATTTATTTGAAAAAGTTGATAACTTGATAATTGGTGGTGGGATGATTTTTACTTTTTTTAAGGCGATGGGTTATGGAATAGGCAATTCATTGGTAGAAGAAAATAAGATTGAACTTGCAAAAGAAATACTTGAAAAAGCAAAAGCTACTGACAAGGTAAAATTTTATCTTCCGGAAGATGTGATTGTGGCAGATGAATTTAAAAATGATACAAATTATAAAACTATTTCAATAGAAAATATTCCAATGGATAAAATTGGGCTGGACATTGGAGAAAAAAGTATTCAAAAATTTTCGAATGTTATAAAATCGAGTAAAACCATATTATGGAATGGCCCAATGGGTGTATTTGAAATGGAAAATTTTGCGAAGGGAACTGAAAAAATTGCAGATGCTTTGGCAAAATCTACAAAGATGGGAGCTATTTCACTCGTAGGTGGAGGTGATTCAGCGGCAGCAGTTAAAAAACTTGGGTATTATGATAAAATTAGTCATGTCTCTACCGGTGGTGGGGCTTCACTTGAACTCATTTCGGGCATTGAATTACCAGCTGTAGCAGAAATTTCATCAAAATAATAAAGGCAAAATTTATGAGAAAATATTTTATTGCGGGCAATTGGAAAATGAACCATTCGATTTCGGAGACAATTGAATATTGTCGTCAACTCCGTGTTAAGGGTTTGAAAAACATTTCTTCTGACATAGTTCTTTTTCCACCTTCAATTTCAATTCAATCAATGATGAAAACATTAGAAGACACACCTGTTAAAATAGGCGGTCAAAATATGCACCAAGAATCTGATGGTGCTTTCACGGGCGAAATTTCTTCAGAAATGTTTGCTGATAGTGGATGTGAATATATTTTGATCGGGCATTCCGAAAGAAGACAATATTTCAATGAAACGAATGAATTGGTAAATAAAAAATTAAAAAAAGCATTAG
This sequence comes from Fidelibacterota bacterium TCS52, assembly GCA_001577215.1. GTDB lineage: Bacteria > Fidelibacterota > Fidelibacteria > Fidelibacterales > Fidelibacteraceae > TCS52. The sequence continues at coordinate 3,649 of LSCC01000074.1, read as the reverse complement.
GATCTAATTTAAAGCCGGTTGTATGTATAGGTGAAAAACTTGAAGAAAGAGAAGCGGGGAAAACCTCTGATGTGATCTTAGAACAACTTAAAAATGGTTTGAAAGATATAGCCAAAGCTGATATGCAAAACATTATTATTGCTTATGAACCTATTTGGGCAATTGGCACTGGATTAACTGCGAAACCAGAACAAGCACAGGAAATCCATAGTTTAATAAGAAATGTGATAAAAAATGATTTTAGTGAACATTTAGGAAAAAATTTGCGTATTTTATACGGTGGGAGTGCAAAAGTGAAAAATGCGAAATCATTGTTATCAGAAAAAGATATTGACGGTTTATTGATTGGAGGTGCAAGTTTAAAAGTAGATGCTTTTTATAAAATAATTCAAATCGCAGAAAATTTAACAATTAATTAAAATAAAGGATATTTAAGTTATGTATGTATTTTTAATAATTATATTTATTATAGTTGCGTTGTTGTTGGTTGTATCGATATTATTACAATCTTCGAAAGGTACAGGATTAGCAGGCACTTTTGGTGGCGCTGGTGGTGTAAATACTGTTTTCGGAGGACGTGGAGCAGCAACACTGCTTTCAAAAATTACAACTTATTTGGCAATATTTTTCTTTCTATTAACAATTGCAATAAATTTCGTTATTAGATCGGATACACAAAGCAGAGGCAGTGTAGTGAAAGAACAATCAATGGAGAGAGTTGTAACCCCATCTTCATCTTTACCAATGCCAAAAGATATTAATGTAGATGAGGTTCTCAAACCTTCTCAGCCAGTTGAGAAAAATGAACAACAAAAGAAAAAATAAAATATGATGATAACATCTATTTTTATAATTAAAATGAATGGCCCAGGTGGTGAAATTGGCAAACACACCATCTTGAGGGGGTGGCATCCTAGCGGATTTATGGGTTCAAATCCCGTCCTGGGCACAAAAAATAATTAGGAGAAAAAAATGAAACTAAAAATGACCACAATGCTTGTTATCTTACTATTTAGTGCATTTACTTTTGCTCAAACCAATGAAGATGAATTGAAATTAGAAAAATCACTTGAATCTATTAATACTCAAATAGAAAACGCTCTCAAACCACTTGATTCACTTAACTCAGCTATTGAAGCGAAAGTAGAAATAATTCTTAAACCACATGGCTTAAAAAAATCGTTTGATTCCATTGGAAATGCTTTTGGCGTAGTACAAGCAAAAAATATTTTGGATATGCTTATTAACGAAGGTATGGCAAATGCAAAAATATATTATGCACTTCATAAAGTGGAATTAATTTTGGGAAATATTAATGAAGCACAAGAAATTTTAAAAAAAGCAATTGATGCTGACAATACAAACAACGATTATCGTAAAAGATATGACAAAATACGAGAACTTGTCAATCTGTTGAAAGATGGTCAGCGTGAATTTGACGCCTCTTCTTTTGATGATGCAAAAAAAATCTATGAGCAGGCATTAAAGGATTTCCCCAACATTTCTGAAATTAATTATAGGTTGGGAATTATCGCATTATATCAAGATGATTATAAAAGCTCTGCCGATTATTTTGACAAAGCTACATCATTGGCTCCAAATGTTGATAAATATTCAAAAGCAAAACATAATTTAGTAGGAAAATATTATCAAAACGGAGTAAATGCTTTAAAACTAGGCGACTCCCAAAATGCAAGTAAAAACTTTAATATATGTGTTGAAATAGATCCTAAATTTGTCCATGCCTATTTACAGTTAGGAATCATAAAGGTAAAGTCTGGTAATTTGGATGGTGCTATTGCCACTTTAAAAAGTGGTGTCAAGGCAGCCCCTGAAAATGAAGTAGCTCAATATAATTTGGGTAATTTTTATAAAAAGGCACATAGATATAGCAAAGCCGTTGTGCATCTTAATAAAGCAGTAGAACTAAATTCAAATTATAGCAAAGCATATTCAACTCTTGGAAGTGCATATTTAGCTCTCAAAAAGAATAAAGAAGCAATAAAAGCATTTAAGAAAGCAATAAAATTAAATGATAAATCCGCAGCTGCCTGGGATGGATATGGAGCATTATTAATGGACGAAAAAAAATACAGTGAAGCAATAGATGCTTTAACAAAAGCTGTTGAATTAAGGCCAAGAAATTTTAATGCTTATTATAGAATAGCATCTTGCTATAATAATTTAGGTAAATATAATGAAGCTATTGAATCGGCAAAAAAATCCACAAAGTATCAACCAAGATTTGGTGCTGCTTGGTATGAAATGGGAATTGCTTATGGGATGTTAGGTAAGAAAAGTGATGCAATAAGTTCATTTAATCGTGCTCGTGCCGATAGAAGGTGGAGAAAAACAGCCGATTATCAAATTCAATTATTAAGAGATGGAAAATCAATTCAGCCATAAGAGTAAACGATAAGTTAAAAATAATAGAAGAAGGGGAAAATATTAAATCCCCTTTTTTCGTTTTGGGGTAATATGATAAAAGCAATAATATTAGATATAGATAACACATTAGTTGATTTTCTTCGTTTAAAAAAAATGGCTGTGGAATCTGCGATCTTGGGTATGATTGAAGCAGGATTTCATATAGACAAAGATGAGTCAATTGAAGATATTATGTCAATTTATGAAAATGAAGGTTGGGAAGATCAATTAGTTTTAAATAAGTTTATTGAAAATAAGTTAGGTCATGTTAATTACAAATTTTTGGCTGCAGGAATTCTCGGCTATCGAAAAGCGAGAGAATCTGCTCTTTCACCATATCCTTTTGTAACAAGCACATTAATAGACATTCTTAAAAAAGGGGTAAAACTGGCTATTGTCAGCGATGCGCCAAGCAGAGAAGCATGGCTCAGATTAGTTCAATTGAATTTACATAATATATTTGATGTTGTCGTAACATTTAATGATACAAACGAAAGGAAACCGTCAATTAAACCATTTTTGCTTGCATTAAAAAAATTAAATTTAAAAGCCAGCGAAACAATTATGGTTGGTGATTGGCCAGAAAGAGATATTATCGGTGCTAAAAATGTTGGCATAAAAACTGTTTATGCAAAATATGGCGATGTGAATAATACTGAAAAATCCGGTGCTGATTATGATATTAATAGTTTTGACGAATTGTTAGAAATTATTGAAATGGAAAACAAAAATGCTTGAAACCGGAATCGACATTATCGAAGTAGCGAGAATTAAAAAAAGTATTCAAAATTCAGATAGGTTTACAAATAGAATATTTCATAAAAATGAAATAGAATATTGCAGGTCAGGTGCTACCCAATATCAACATTTTGCAGCCAGATTTGTGACAAAAGAAGCGGTGAGGAAAATTTTATTAGACCATATTCCACATAATATTTTAAAATGGAAAAGTGTTTGGGTTGAAAATGATCGGAATGGAAAGCCAATTTTAAAATTATCAAAAGAAATTTTAAACAAGATAAATATATTAAATTGTTCTGTTAGTTTAAGCCATATAAAAGAATTAGCAATTGCTTCTGTTGTTATGGAATTTGATATCAATAATTGATATACACCGAAAATTTTAGTAAATACTAACATAAATAATTTATGATAATATTATAATTTTTTTAACTCATTTTCTATTGAAAGAATTTTATTTTCCATTCTGTTATTTCCAAAT
>LSCC01000073.1 GCA_001577215.1 Fidelibacterota bacterium TCS52 | reverse complement strand
TCAACATTATTCATAGAGTTTGCAATATTATTTATATCGAAATAAAAATATTCTGCATTTATATCACTAATTGGAGGATCCATAAACCAATGGTCTGATTTATATGTAAATTTATCAACATCTATATGTCCTAAATTGTCCCAATTTTGATTTTCTTCAAAATGATAAGTAAATTGACTTGAATAATTATAATCTGCAGGAACCATATCCGGCTCACCTTTTAAAGCACCCGATTCTTCAATAAATCTTTTCCCTAATTTGTCTGCCGTCCATTCAATACGTATCGCCTCATAGCTCGTAAAAGGATTGTATTTATAGTTAGCAAAAGGATTTGATAGTGTGTCTATCAAAAAGAAAATATTATCTTCCTGAGATAACATCACAGAACCAAAAGAATTTGTCTCTAATCTTAACGGAATTTCTTCCCCCCATCTATATGCTTTAATATAATTTATATCTATCTGTGATATATCAGCACCGGCAATTTCTAACTCTTTTCCTGTTATCTTATATAATCCCGGCTCATTAACATATAAATTAATATATTCTGCAGGCAGCTCATCTCTATAATTTTGACCTTTATTTAAATTGATTATTCTCTTATTTTCGGTAAAATGAGTTAACGGTTTGGAATATGAATTAAGTATAAATTTAGCTGACCTTAAAATTTTGACTTTATTTTTTCCTATTGGAAGAATTGGAAATATTTGTAAAATACTCCCATCTTGTGGAATAGAAGAAATATCAACAAAATTTGTATAATTAATTTTCAATTCACTGACAGCGTTTGGGTCATCTGATACAGATTTTAAATTGAAATTAAGATCATAATTTTCAATTTTTTTATTAATATAACTAAGCGATAAATTAGTTGTCTCATTCTCTAAAATCAAGTTATACGAAAAAAGCATTGCATCATTAACATTTGCTCTTAAAAAACCATCAGGTAATTTAAATGGTTTGCCTGTTTCAACAAAAGAGTTTATTTCTGACTCATTAAATTTAATTTCATAAATATATTCGTTATTTTTTTGTTCAACACTCCAATCAAAACCAAACAACTCAATAGTAATTAATAAACTAAATAATATATAAATAACTTTTTTAATCATTTCTCCCAGCTAAATATTTTAATAAATCCGTTCTTAAAGTGGATTCATCCAATCCTCTTTTAATTACTCCTTTAAATGCCACAGAAATCTTACCGGTTTCTTCAGATACAATAATTATAAAACTATCACTCTCTTCAGACAATCCAAGTGCAGCCAAATGTCTTGTTCCTATGGTTGGATCAACATCAATGTTTTCGCTTAATGGTAAAATACACTTTGCTGCCACTATTTTTTCTCTAAATGTTATTATAGCTCCATCATGTAATGGTGAAGAGGTATTGAAAATCGAAAATATTAATTGATTAGTAATATCTGCATTAATTGGAACCCCTTTTTCAATAATTGATTTTAAACCTTTATCTCTTAAAACAACAATCAAAGCACCTATTTTGCTTTCCTGCAACTCAAATACCGTAGAAATTAATTCTTCTTTATATTTTTCAAAAGAATTTTCATAAATATTTTTAATCAGCGGAACTTGTCCCAAATAGAGTAATATTCTTCGTAATTCCGGTTGAAAAACTATTACAAATAAAATAACCCAAGCGGTAGTTAAACTACCTAAAAGCCAAGCTAATGCTTTTAAATTTAATGCCTGAGCGATTAATCCCAATGCTCCTAACAATATCATTCCAATCAACATTTGACTTGCACGAGAATCTTTAAATAATAAATAAATGGCATAAAAAATAAATGCAACTAAAATGATATCAATCAAATCCAATAAAGTAAAACTTATAAAACCAATTTTAAATAATTCAATCATTTTTTACGAATAATTCCATCTAATATTTTTACAGCTTGTTTCGTTTCTTTAACATCATGAACTCTTACTATATTTGCACCATTTATTATACCAACACTAATTGCAGCAATACTTCCAGCTAATCTATCATTAACTTCAGCTCCGGTAAGTCTCCCAATAAATGATTTTCTGGATGCACCTAATAGAATGGGATATCCAAATCCTTTAAATTTATTAATATTTCTGATAATTTCCAAGTTATCATTTACATTTTTTCCAAATCCAATACCAGGATCAAGAATAATATTTTTTTCATCAATACCGGCATTTTTGGCAATTGAAATGCTTTTTTGAAAATATTCTATTATTTCATTAATTACATTATAATATTTTGGATTATTCTGCATATTTTCCGGTGTTCCTTTAATATGCATTATTACTATCTGACAGTTATTTTTAGCTACTACTTTTGCCATTTGCTTATCATTTTGAAGTCCATAAATATCATTTGCAATACATGCTCCTGCTTCAATTGCTTTTTCAACTACTTGTGCTTTACTTGAATCAATTGAAATATTAGGAGCAAATTTGCTAATTTGTTCAATTACAGGTATAACTCTCTGTAATTCTTCCTCGATAGAAATTTTTGAAGAATTTGGTCTGGTTGATTCACCACCAACATCTATAATATCAGCACCTTGATTAATCATTTCTTTTGCTCTTAGAACTGCCTTTTCAACGGAATTATATTTACCACCATCACTAAAAGAATCTGGAGTAACATTGAGAACTCCCATTATGTATGTCTTATTTGCAAAATTCAAATTCATAAAATTCAAGTTAATTTTTCACTTTATTAGAGTAAATATTTCTATTTACTTTATTTTTTAATGTCTATACCGGATTTTTTAATTATCTTCATTAATTCTTCACCATCCAAAACTTCTTGTTTCAGCAACTTTTTAGCTATTTTATGTAATAAATCAATATTCTTATTTAGAACATCTTTTGCCTTTTTATGAGCTACTTTTACTATTTTAGTAATTTCATCATCTATCAGTTTTGCCGTTTCCTCACTATAATCCACTTTTGTTCCCATCTCACGACCAAGAAATATTTCTTCATTTTTCTTTCCAAATGTCAATGGACCTAATTTATCACTCATTCCCCATTCACAAACCATTTGTCTCGCTAATTTTGTGGCTGTTTCCAAATCAGTGCCTGCACCATTAGTAACATCATTAAATATCAATTCTTCTGCACTTCTTCCACCTAATAAAACCCCAAGTTGAGAAATAAAATATTTCCTTTGATAATTATGTTTTTCAACTTCAGGTAATAAATGTGTAGCACCCAAAGCTCTACCTCTAGGCACAATCGATACTTTGTGAATTGGATCAGCTTCCGGAGAAAATGCAGCTACTAAAGCATGACCTGTTTCATGATAAGCTGTAAGTTCTTTTTCTGTGTCGCTAATGATCATAGATCTTCTTTCGGTACCCATCATAACTTTATCCTTTGCTTCTTCAAAATCATCATTAATAACATTTTCGCGATTTTCTCTTGCCGCTAATAATGCTGCTTCATTTACCATATTTGCCAAATCAGCTCCAACTAATCCTGGGGTTCCTTTTGCTATTGTTTTCAATTTTACATTCTTTGCAACATTTATATTTTTAGTATGAATCTCTAATATTTCTTCTCTACCTCTTACATCAGGTGTATCTACAACTATCTGTCTATCAAAGCGACCAGGACGCAATAGCGCCTTATCCAATATATCAGGCCTATTTGTTGCTGCAATTACAATTACACTGGAATCAGAATCAAATCCATCCATTTGAACCAACAATTGATTCAATGTCTGTTCTCGCTCATCATGTCCACCACCTAATCCTGCTCCTCTTTGTCGTCCTACTGCATCAATTTCATCAATAAAAATTATGCAAGGTGAATTTTTCTGTGCTTCACTAAATAATCCTTTCACTCTACTTGCACCTACTCCAACAAACATTTCAACAAAATCAGCACCAGAAATACTAAAAAAGGGAACTTTGGCTTCACCTGCTGCTGCTTTTGCCAATAATGTTTTACCTGTTCCTGGAGGTCCTAATAAAATAGCACCATGAGGAATTTTTCCACCTAATTTTTGAAATTTTTCAGGACTTTTTAAAAAATCAATTATTTCACTTAATTCCGTTTTTGCTTCATCGCATCCAGCTACATCATTAAAAGTAGTTTTGGACATATCAGGATTAAATCTCTTTGCTGGACTTTTCCCGAAAGAAAATATATTTGGACCACCTCCTCCGCTTTTTTGCATACGACGCATTATAAATACCCATACACCGATTAATAAAATCCAAGGTAGCATATTTATTAGAATTTCTTTCATTCCAATTTCTTCTTCTTTAAAAGTATAATTAATGCCTACTTTATCCCATTGTTTTAACATATCGCTATCAAAAAATGGAACAGTAACAATAAAATCTTTAAAAGTATATTCCTTTCCATTTTTAATTATTGTTTGAGGTTGCGTTAGTTCACCATGAAATCTATTTCCTTCAATTTCTCCTTTCAGTACAATTCCATCATCAATTAAACCTTGAAAGCGAGTATAACTAATTTCCGCCTCATTAAAATTATTAGTTGCAACCATATTTGCCAAAAGTACTACAGCAATAATTAAAAATATCCATATTGTAGGAGTTTTTAAAAAATTTTTAAAATCAAAATTTTTTAAACCATCTGGTTCTTTTTGATCGTTTTTATTTGGATTTTGATCATTTTTGGGTTTAAATTTTATTTTTTTCTTTTTCCTACTGCCATCATTTTCTTTTGTAAAATATTTTTCTATCATTTAATACCTATTATTTTTTCTTATTTAATTTTTTTCTTAATTTATATTCATTCTTAGAAATCTTTTTTTCTGCTTTTAATCTATCTTTTCCCGAATTATAATCATTATTCTTTTCAATTATTTTATTCTTTTTTTTCTTAAAACAACCAATTATCATCATTGCAATATAACGACCAAAATAACCTATCAGCCCTGCAACAAAAACAGTTAAAGTCCAAAATACTATTTTTTTAATTAATTCAAAATTCATAACAACTCAATTTATTACTCATCTATCACATAAATATCTCTTAATCTACGATATTTTTGTTTATAATCTAATCCATACCCAATTACAAACTTATTCGGAATAATAAATCCATAATAATCCGGTTCAATTTCCATCTCACTTATTTCTTTTTTATAAAGCAATGTAATAATACTTATTGATGATGGAGAATTACTATTAAAATGTTTTCTAAGAAAATTAATTGTTAATCCCGAATCAATTATATCTTCAACTATTACAATATCTCTATCTACTATTTGAGCACTAATATCTTTTATTAATCTTACATTACCGGTTGAAGAAGTACCGCGATAGGAAGAAACCTTGATAAAATCCATTTCCATTTCTATTGAAGTCGCTTTAATAAGATCAGACATAAAAAATAGACATCCATTTAATACACCTATTAAAATTGGAGGTTTTTCGTTATTTTTAAAATCCTTTGAAATTTTCTTTCCAATTGACTTAATTTTTTTTTGAATATCTTTTTCTTTAATAAAGATATTAAATTTTATTTCTTCTTTTGCTTCTGAATCTAATACTGTAAATTGTTTTTCTTTCATTTTACTCATTCAACCAATTAATACCTCTATTTATTTCATTCCTTGCTTAAAAACAATTTCATATGCAGAATCATTGAAATTATTGATCCTAAATTTTTCTGCTCTTTTAACTCCCGGAATCCAAATAATTTCATTTCCTGCAAAAATCACAGGATACTTCATTCTCTTATAAACATCAACCTTTGCATTTGTCAAAATATCGCTCACTTTTTTACTCTCATTCATTCCAAATGGTACCATTCTGTCACCATTTTTCCAATTTTTAATATACAAATTATTATTGACAATATCTACATTAAAATATTCACAATTGATATTATAATCCTTTTCTCTCTTTACTTTTTTTACCTTTTTAACAATAATAGTTCCTATATTATTTATTTTAATTGATTTATCATTAATATCTAATTCATAATTATAATCTTTCACACTTTTCGAAATTAAAATATAGTCCCTATTAACAATAAACTGATAATTATTCTCTACTTTATAAATACTTCCCGTTTCAGATTTAAATATAAAATACTTTAACTGTAATATTTCCTTTTGAGGTATATGTTTTTTAATATTTAATGATCTTTTAAATATCGATTTTAATAATTCATCAATCGCAAAACTTGGTAATTTTTTAACATCACTTATTTTGAACTTATAAACACCATTTTTATTGCTAATTAGATCGTCAAATTCCTTTTCAATAAAATAATTTATTGCAATTTTTGCAGATGCAATTGCTGTACCACTCTTTGCTAAATTTGATTCTATCTGTTCATAACCATTTTTCTTAATTGAAGGAATAATTTTATTTCTAATCCGATTACGTTGAAAATTAATATCAATATTTGAGCTATCTTCCATAAAATCTAATTTATTTTCTGAAATATAATTATTTATTTCATCTCTTGTAATATCTAAAATTGGCCGGATTATTTTTCTACGCTTATTAGGTATTCCACTTAATCCATTAAATCCTGAACCGGTTAAAAGACGATACATTATTGTTTCTGCTTGATCACTCTGATGGTGACCGGTAACCATAAAATCAATTGAATTATTATTCATCCATTTATCTAATATCTCATAACGCAATTTTCTAGCCGCATCTTCTATTGAAATACTATTTTGGCTAGCATATTTTTTAACATTAATTTTTTGTTCTAACAATTCAATATCGTATTTTCGGGCAATATTGCTACAGAATTCTGTTTCTTTCTCATCTTCATCAATTCTTAAACTATGATCAATATGTCCTAATAATAGTTTCCACTTCCAAAAAGCTGATAATTCTCTTAAAACATTGAATAAAACAACCGAATCCCTTCCACCGGAAAAAGCAATTAATATTTTCTTATTTTTTGCCAAGAGATCATGCAATAAAATATTTTGATGTACTCTATGTGCTAATTTTGACCACTTTGTTTTCATTACTTATAGTTAATTTTATTCTAAATTTATTATTCTATGAATTTACTTATTCCAATATTTTACAAAAACAGTAAATTTTTTATTCCCATTCTATTGTAGCTGGTGGTTTCGAACTTATATCATAAACAACTCTATTTATTCCACTAACTTCATTAATTATTCGATTGGAAATTTTTCCCAAAATATCATAAGGAATTTTTGACCAATCAGCTGTCATTCCGTCAGTACTTGTAACTGCTCTTAATGCAACAACATTCTCATACGATCTTTCATCTCCCATTACTCCCACGGTTTTCACAGGTAACAGCACACAAAATGCTTGCCATATTTTATCATATTGATCATGGTTTTTCAATTCAGCTATTGCAATATTATCTGCTCTTCGTAGAATATCACACCTTTCTTTCGTGATTTTTCCAATAATTCTAACGGCTAAACCTGGACCCGGAAACGGATGTCGATATAATATTTTATCTATCAAACCCAATTCCTTACCAACTTTACGAACTTCGTCTTTAAATAATTCATGCAGTGGTTCAATAAGTTTTAATTTCATTTTTTCAGGTAAACCGCCAACATTATGATGAGACTTTATTGTCGCAGAGGGACCTTTGAATGAAATTGATTCAATAACATCGGGATATAAAGTTCCTTGTGCTAAAAAATCAATATCTCCAATTTTCTTTCCCTCCTCTTCAAATATTTTAATAAATAATTTCCCGATTATTTTTCTCTTTTCTTCAGGATCGATCACATTTTGTAATGCATTTAAAAATCTCTCTTCTGCATCAACATAGACTAGATTTATCTTATAATTTTCTTTAAATATTTTTCTTACTTCTTTCGCTTCATTTAACCGTAACAATCCTGTATTAACAAATATACAAGTTAAATTATTTCCTATCGTTTTATGAAGTAATAATGCAACGACAGAAGAATCAACCCCACCTGATAGACCACAAATAACTTGTTTATTCCCAACCATTTTTTGAATAACACTTAATTCTTTATTAATAAAATTCTTTGCTGTCCAATTTGCACTTGCTTTACAAATATTAATTACAAAATTATTTAATATTTGATTATTATCTTTCGTATGCATTACTTCCGGATGAAATTGTAAAGCATAAATTGGTTTTATTTTATGTTTAATTGCTGAAATTGGAGAATTCAAAGTTTCCGCAATGACTTCAAAATTAGCTGGTAGTGTGAGAACTTTATCACCGTGACTCATCCAGACATTGATAGAATTTTGCTCTTCAAAAACATGATCAAACAATTCATTTTCTTGTTTAACTATTAATTTCGCCTTTCCATATTCTTTTTTAGTAGTTTTCTCAACCTCACCGTTGAAATGTTTCGTTATTAATTGTAAACCATAACATATTCCTAAAATTGGAATATTTATACTAAATATTTTTTTATCTATTATAGGTGCATTTTCATTTAAAACACTGAAAGGACTGCCGGATAAAATTATTCCTTTAGGCGAAAATTTTAATATTTCATCAATTGAAATATTATAAGCGTTAATTTCACAATAAACATTCATTTCCCGAATTCTACGTGCAATGAGTTGAGTATATTGTGAACCAAAATCCAATATTAATATTTTATCTAATTCATTATTCATAATTATTTTTATTTAAGCCAATAATTGGGTGATTCTTTTGTAATAATAACATCATGTACATGACTCTCTTTAAGTCCGGCATTAGTTATTTTTATAAATTTGGCTTTTTCTTGCAATTGTTCAATATTTTCACAACCGGTATAACCCATTCCAGACCGTAATCCACCGATTAGTTGATATAGAACTTCCGATAATTTTCCTTTATAATGAACTCTCCCTTCAATTCCTTCAGGAACATATTTTTTATCTGTTTTTTCATTTTGAAAATATCTATCACTGCTTCCTTGATTCATTGCACCTATGGAACCCATTCCACGATATACTTTAAATCTCCTTCCCTGATATAATTCAATTTCTCCAGGCGATTCATCTGTTCCACCAAATAGTGAACCGATCATTACAGTATCAGCTCCGGCAACAATTGCTTTGATAACATCTCCTGAATATTTAATTCCACCGTCTGCAATAATTGGAATTCCTAATTTTTTACCTATTTTGGCACTCTCCATAATTGCTGTTATTTGCGGAATTCCAACACCAGCAACTACTCTTGTTGTACATATTGAACCGGGTCCAATCCCGATTTTAACAGCATTTGCTCCGACATTTACAAGATCTTTTACTGCTTCCGGAGTTGCAATATTTCCAACAACTATTTGCAAATTCGGATATTTTTTCTTTATTGCTTTTACCGCATCTATCACCTTTTGGGAATGTCCATGAGCAGTATCAACAGCTATTACATCAACTTTTTCATCTACCAATTCATCAACTCGCTCCAAAAATGAACCGGAAACACCAACAGCTGCTCCAACTAACAATCGTCCTAATTCATCTTTTACTGCATTTGGATATTTCATTCGCTTGCTAATATCTTTAAAAGTTATCAATCCTTTTAAATAATTATTTTCATCAACTACAGGTAATTTTTCAATTCTATACTTTTGTAATGATACTATTGCTTCATTAAGTGAAGTCCCAACCGGCACAGTAATTAATTTCTTTGAAGTCATATAATCTTTAACAAATTTGTTAACATCATTGACAAACCTTAGATCTCTATTTGTAATAATTCCTACCAATTTATTTTTTCGTGTAACCGGAATTCCACTTATAGAATATTTCTTCATTAACTTAAGAGCATCACTAACTAATTTTTCCGGACCAATTGTAATGGGATCAACTATCATTCCACTTTCTGACCGTTTTACTTGATTTACATTATCAGCTTGTTCTTTAATACTCATATTCTTATGAATAAATCCAATTCCGCCTTCTTGAGCAATCGCAATTGCTAATTTACTTTCCGTAACTGTATCCATTGCTGCACTTATTATTGGAATATTTAATTTTATCTTTTCTGTTAATTTTGTCTTTAATTCTGTCTCTGAAGGTAATATTTTACTTTTTGCCGGAACTAATAATACGTCATCAAATGTTAATCCTTCGCCTTTTATTTTATTTTTATTCATAATTACATTCCATTTTTATTACTTTAGAAATTATACACGGTCGGATTTTAATTTTTCTGCCTCAATTTGCTCTAATAAATCTTCAGTTATTCCTGTTGGATAATTTCCAGAAAAGCACGCATCACAAATAGGAAGCTCTGAATATATTTCTTGCAAATCTTCCAATGATTGATAAATAACAGTATCAGCATTTATTAATTCTGCTATTTGTTTTCTATTTTTTGTTGCAGCTATCATCTCTTTTTTTACAGACATATCTATTCCGTAAATACAAGGATATTTTATTGGTGGAGAAGCCGAAATAAAATATACCTCTTTTGCTCCATATTTTTTTAATAAATTTACTAAATGTCGAGAAGTTGTTCCTCTAACAATAGAATCATCTACAACCGCGATTTTATTGTTTTTTACAATATCTTTAATAGGATTTAATTTTTGCTTTACAACACCTTCTCTCTTCTTTTGAATAGCTGTAATAAAACTCCTCCCAATAAATCTATTTTTTGCTAATCCTCGTCGATAAGGAATACCTACTTTTTCAGCCAACCCTGAAGCAAAAAAATATGCAGAATTTGGAACATCAATAATTATATCAGGTTTTATTCCACTTTTATTCAAATTTTTCGCTAACATTTTTCCCATTTTAACTCTTTCAGATGCTACTAAATGATTATGAAAAATAGAATCTTCACGAGCAAAATAAATATATTCAAAAACACAAAATGATGGCTTCGTATGTTTCAATATACGTGAATGAACTTTATTATTCTGATCAATAAACACCGCTTCCCCCGCTTCCAGATCCCTTATCACTTCATATCCGAGATAATCAAAAACACTCGTTTCCGAAGCAAAAGCATAAGTTACACCATTTTCAGTCTCTTTTTTTGCCATAATAAGCGGCCTGATTCCATAAGGATCTGTAAAAGCTAAAAAACCCTGATTTGCAATGAGCGTCAAAACAGAATATGCACCTTTTACAGATCTTTGCACAGTTTCAACAGTATCAAAAATACTTTTAACAGAAATATCTTTCAAATCCTTTTTCTCTAAATTTGCAGCAAAGGTATATAAAATCAATTCAACATCGTTTGAAGTGTCAATTAATCGCTTGTGTTCTTCGTTTAATTTTTTCCGAAGTGAATTGAAATTTATAACATTACCATTATGAACCATAGCTAAGCCAAATGGATAATTTACTGCAAATGGTTGAGCATCGATCTCTTCTGTTGAACCTACGGTGGCATAACGAACATGACCAAGTCCGGAATTCCCTTTTAATTTATTTAAATTTACATTTTGGAATACAGAACTGACCTGACCAGCACCCTTCTTTATTTTAAAATTACCATCAAAAGTAACTATACCTGCAGAATCCTGACCACGATGTTGCAAAGCAGTTAACCCATGAATAATTTCTGAAGTAATATTCTGATCACTATTAATTCCAATAATTCCACACATATATTTCCTTATTCTTTTTTATTCTAATTTTATAATTTATTATATTTTTATCATTTTTCTTCATTGGTATTCAGCCATATATTTATTGAATAAAATACATAATTAAAAGTATAAAAAAAATTAAATTTAAATATATTTTAAAAAATTTATTTTGACTCATATAAATTTTAATAAAAATTATTAAATCTTTTGATAAATAATATTTTTTTTATATATTTTGTTAAAAATAAAGGGAGAAAAAAAATGAAATCAAAAAATTTAATGTTAATGATTATGTTAATATCCATAGCATTTTTATTTACAGCATGTGATTCACCAGAATTTACTTCTGCTAAAATGTATGTTCAACAAAAACAAATGGATAAGGCTGAAGAATTCTTTTTAAAAGCAATGAAAACAAGTCCAACAAATCCTGAGATACCTTTTAGATTAGCTAGAGATGTATATGGACCTGCAAAAGATTACAAAAATGTACATAAGTATTTTAATGAATCACTTAAAAGAGGTAAATTATTTAAAGCAGATATTGAAAAATTAAATGAATATTATTGGAGTATGGCTTTTAATGAAGGTGTGAAATATTATAATTTACTTGTTAAAAAAGAATATGATAATAAAGAAACAGCCATTGATAATTCAATTACATGTTTTCAAACAGCTCAACTATTCAAACCAAATAATTCAAAAGCTTACTTACAAGAAGCAACTATTGTTTTTTCATTTCAGGAAAATCATGAAAAAGCTATTGAAATTTTAAATAATGCTTTAGAAATTGTTCCCAATGACATTGATCTGTTAACTAAAAAAGGTCTCTTTTTAAATAATATTGGAAAAACAGATGAATCTTTGGTAATATTTGAAAATATTATTGAAAAAGACCCGGAAAATCTTCAAATTGGACAATCTTATGCAGAAATTCTTTTCAAACAAGAAAAATATTTAGAATCTGTTAATATCTATAAAAAACTAATTAATACTCATCCGGATAAAAAAAATCTATATTTTAATCTCGCTCTTTCATATATTCGTCTTGATAACTTAGAAGGTGCAAAGACACAATTTGAAAATGTTTTAGCTTTCGATCCGAACGACAAAGAGACAATATTAGCGGTTGGTGATACATATCTTAACCTTAAGGATTATATAACTGCCGAAATTTATTATAGACAATTAATTGATATGGAACCAACAAATCCAAAATATCTTAAACGATTGGCAAATGCACTCAATGGACAACAAAAATATGAAGAAGGGATGAAATATTTTAGGCAAGCAAAAGCATTAGAATAATAATTAAATTAATTTTTAGTAAATATGACATTCTAGCATATTTACATTGATATTTCTCATTTTAAAATAAGTAAATGTTAATGTATAGTAGGAAAATAATTTTATGGGAAAGATCATTTGTGTTGGTTTTCAAAAAACCGGTACGACATCATTAAAAAAAGCCTTACAAATACTGGGGTACAAAGTTGGAGGGAACAAACCTTCTCTCCTTCTACCAATCCTACAGAATAGATGGAAAAAAGTAAATCGTAAACTTTCCAAATTTGATGCTGTAGAAGATAATCCTTGGACAATTATTTATAAAAAAATAGATCATTCAATATCCGGTTGTAAATTTATCTTAACATATCGCGACCCGGAATCATGGTTTAGAAGTGTAGAAAGATATTTCAAATTACCTCGTCCAATATCACCAATGCACGAATGGATTTACGGTAAAGGAATGGGACAGATCGCCGCTGAAAAAGATAATACACTAGCTATTTATAATAAACATATTCAAAATGTAAGAGAATATTTTAAGAATAGGCCTAATGATTTTTTGGAGATTGACATCATCAATGGAGATGGATGGGAAAAAATATCACGATTTTTAAATAAAAACATCCCAAAAGACTCCTTTCCTCATCGTAATAAAACAGGAAAGCATAAAAAAAAACGTTCAAAAATACATAAATTTTTTAGAAAAATAAAAAAACATATTCACTATTCTGCACTTTTATTTTTTATCAATATAATGGGATACAAAGACTTTAAACGAAAAACTGGAACATTGCCAAAAATAGATACAAAAAACTAGAAAGTGTAATAAATAATTTTAAATTCTCGTATTAATAAAATATCAAAAACAGATAAAACTATATAAAATTAATTCTAATTGTAATAAAAATTATTGAAAGAGCCAAAACACTGCTTAAAATCTGTAATTAAAAAATGAAAAGCTCTGTCAGTAAATAGATAAAATTATAATAGAATTAAAAAATCGACTTTAGTTTGAAAATTTAATAGTAAAAGTTTGCATTTTTAAATACAAGAGATATATACTGGAATAAAAAGTTTTTATTTTTTTTGACAACAATATTTAATTTTACCTGTCTAATAATCAGAAACAAAAAAAGGAGAAGAAAATGAGAACAAGAAAAAGTAAAAAAATCAAATTATTCACAACACTGATCGTAACAGTAATTTTAAGTGTATCAATGTTAAACGCAAGCTATGTAAAACCCGAAATCAATGATCATAAAGTAATTACAATCAATGTAGATACCAAAGATCAAACATTCGATGAAGCACTTTTAATCGGATTACAACTTTTAGATCAATCTTATGAAAATTGTGGATATGGTAAAATTGTTATTGATTTCCAAGGAGAAAAATATACTGCAGTTGTTTCAATGAAAGCATTAAGAGATTATGACGAAAGAGAAGTCAACTATGCTTTATTCATCAGAAATAATGTAAAATTTATTTAATCATTCATTTCCAAATAGATAAAAAAGGCAACTTTAATAGTTGCCTTTTTTATTATAAATAAATTATTATGTAAAATAATTCAAAATATTATTGTAAATAAAATTATATTTGATTAATTTTACAGTAAGAATAAACAAAATAAAGGAGTCAAATAATGCAAATAAAGGGTTTTAAGGGCATTCGTCCAAAGTTGGGACTTGAAGATAAAATAGCTTCATTTCCCTATGATGTACTCAATACTGAAGAGGCATCACAATTAGCAAAAAATAATAAATATTCTTTCCTTCATGTTATAAAATCAGAAATAGACCTTCCAAAAAATACAGATCCTTATGATCTTAAAGTATATGAAAAAGCATCAGATAATTTAGAGACAATGGTCAATAATAATTGGTTAATTCAAGATGATAAGGAATCTTTGTATATTTATAAGCAAAAAATGGACGAGCATAAACAATTCGGTTTAGTAACTGTGTCAAATGTAAATGATTATCTAAATAAAAAAATTAAAATCCACGAATTGACACGTGAATTAAAAGAAAAAGATAGAATTAATCATGTGAAATATACAAATGCTAATACCGGACCTGTATTTTTAACTTACAAAGCAAATGAAACAATTGATAAAATCGTTGCAGATATTACAAAAGCAAAACCTGAATATGATTTTTTATCAGAAGACAATATTCAACATACATTTTGGAAAATTGATGATCAAAACACAACAAATCAGTTAATAAAATTATTTAAAAAAATGAACTATACTTATGTTGCAGATGGACATCATAGAGCAAAATCTGCAGCGATGGTAAGTGAATTAATTGCAGAAGAAAATGAAAATCATACCGGAAATGAAGAGTATAATTGGTTTTTAACTGTGTTATTTCCACATAATCAATTAAAAATATTGGATTACAATCGTGTAATAAAAGACTTAAATGGCCTTTCAGAATCAGAATTTATTAATTCAATCAAAAATAATTTCAATATTAGCGATCCAATTTCTATGGAAAATGCAAAACCAAATTCACCTTATACTTTTGGAATGTATTTAAATGGAAAATGGTATAAATTAACTGCGAAATCTGATTCTTTTGACAAAAATGATGTAGTTACAAATTTAGATATTTCAATTTTATCTAATAATTTATTAACACCTATTTTAAATATCGGTGATCCTAGAAAAGATGAAAGAATTGACTTTATTGGCGGTATCAGAGGATTAGAAGAATTGGAAAAAAGAGTAAATTCTGGTGATATGAAAGTTGCTTTTGCTCTCTATCCTACTTCAATAGAACAGTTAATGTCAATTGCAGATGCAGAAAAATTAATGCCACCAAAATCAACTTGGTTTGAACCAAAATTGAGAAGTGGATTGATCATTCATAGTTTGAAATAATCAAATAATTATTTCCCACCAGCCTACATTAACAGATAAAAACACAAAAAAAAATACAATATATTTATCACATTAAATATCAAAATTGGTTATTTTAATGGTGTAATATCTATTACTTTTCACCAAACAGATCATATTCCATATAATCATTAATTTTAATTTTATAGATTTCACCTTCAGTTAATTTTTTTTCAATAATAACTGAATTATCAATTTCCGGTGAATCCATATATGTTCTACCATAAGCAACTCTTGAATTCTTATCATATTCATCAATTAAAACATTTTGTGTTGTTCCAACTAATTTCTTATTAAATTCTAACGAAATTTTTTGTTGCAATTTCATTATTTTATTTAATCTTTCTTCTTTGATCTTTTCCGAAACATCGTCTTCAAATTTTTCTGCTGCTGTATCTTGTTCTTCGCTATATTTAAAAACTCCCAATCTCTCAAATTTAATTTCTTTTATAAAATTATATAATTCTGAAAATTGCTCATCTGTCTCGCCAGGAAAGCCTACAATAAATGTTGTTCGTAAAATAAGTTTTGGTATTCTATTTCTTAATTTATTAATCAATTTTTTAAATTTATTAGCATTTCCTTTGCGATTCATCTTCCTTAAAATTTTTTCATTTACATGTTGAAAAGGTATATCGATATAAGGAATAATCCGTTTTGCTTTTGAAATTAAGTCAATTATCCTTTCATCAAAATGATCTGGATGTGTATAATGAAGCCGTATCCATTTTACTTTTGAGATCTTATCCAATTCTTTTAATACATCAAATAGTCTTATATTTTCCTTTAAGTCATAGCCATAAGTGGTAGTATCTTGCGCAATTACTATCAACTCTTTAATGTGCTTTTTTTCGACTAAATATTTTGCTTCTTTAAGAATATCATTGATTAGACGACTTACCTGCTTTCCTCTCATTATCGGAATTGAACAAAAAGAACAATTATTACTACACCCCTCGGAAATCTTTATAAAAGCATAATGTGGTTTCGTCATCAAACTTCTGTTATAAATTGGCTCGTATTTTTTGTTATTGGAAGATAAATATTTTATTACTTCAGACATTTGATTTGTACCAAAATATTTGTCAACTTCCGGTATTGCTATTTTTAATTCCTGTTCAAATCTATCTGATAAACAACCCATTACAATTACTTTTTTCAGTTTATTTTCCTGCTTCATTTTAACAATTTCCATAATGGCATCAATGGATTCTTGCCTTGCAGATAAGATAAATCCACAGGTATTAATAATTACTATTTCTGCTTGTTCTACATTATTTACATATTGAAATTCGTTGTCTACTAATCCGCCTTTGACAATTTCACTATCAACTAAATTCTTTGCACATCCTAAATTGATTATATTTATTTTTTTCATATTTTAAATTCTTTTACCACAAAGTTATATTGTTTTACCCTCATCCTACTTTTATAATTACTTTTCGTATACATTGCCTACCCTATAGCGTAGCGTATAAGGGTGCCATCTATGTGTTCATTGTGGTTACTATTCTCCAAACAACGATTCTATATAATATTCAGAAGAAAACGGAAGCAGATCGTCAATTCCCTCTCCAAGCCCAATAAATTTCACAGGAATATTTAATTCATCTTTTATTGCTATTAAAATTCCCCCCTTAGCAGTACCATCTAATTTTGTCATAATTAATCCGGTTATTGGAATACTATTCATAAACTCTTTTGCTTGAATTAAACTATTTTGCCCAATTGTTCCATCAATTACAAGCAGTGACTCGTGTGGAGCATCGGGAATCACCTTTTTTATAACTCGTTCAATTTTTATCAATTCTCCCATAAGATGTTTTTTATTATGTAATCGCCCAGCCGTATCAACAATAATTACATCTGATTTCCTTGAAACACCAGCACTTATTCCATCAAAAACAATTCCTGAAGGATTATTAGCTTCCAAATTTTTAATAATGTCAACTTTGGATCTTTTTGCCCAATCATCTAATTGCTCGACAGCTGCAGCTCTATATGTATCACCTGCAACTATCAATACCTTTTTCCCTTTTTGAGAATAATGGTTGGCCAACTTCCCAATTGAAGTCGTCTTGCCAGAACCATTTACACCAGTTACAAGAATTACAAATGGTTTATTATTTTCAATATCTACTCTTATATCATCTTCTTTAAATAATTCGCTAAATTTATCATAGAAAATTGTTTTAATATCTTTAAAATCATTTATGGAGTCTTTTTTTGATGCTGTTTTTATATTATCTAACAATTTTTCTGTAATATTTGCGCCGATATCAGATTGATATAAAAATGCTTCAACTTCGTCTAAAAAATCTTTATCTATTTTAACATTTTCTCCAAAGAGTGAAAACAGACCATTTTTAAATTTATCTCTCGTTTTTTTCAATCCGGAATAAAATTTATTTTCTACGACTTTACTTTTTTTATCTATTTTTTTTCGCTCAATTACCGGTTGATAAGGCGATTTTCTCATTAAGTTGATCAATTCTACAAAATAATATATCCAACTAATTAACATTATACCTGTAGCGGCAAAAAGTAAATAAATGTGATATGGGTGTGGGAATGGTTTAACATAATTATAGATCCAAGCAAATCCCATAAGTGTACTTACAAATAGAAATATTTTACCCAATATATTCGCTCCTTTGACAATTCCTCTTGAATTATGTAAGATCATAGCTAAAATAATTATCGAAAAATCTCTAACTGCCAAAGCACCAATAAACCAAATTGGAAAATCCATTTTGACTACCATAATCGCCAAGACACCCATCCCTACTAATTTATCAGCTAATGGATCCAAAGCTTTTCCATAAGTTGTTACTGACTCCGCATGTCTGGCGGCATAACCATCCAACCAATCAGTTATTACTGCTATACTAAGCAATATTACTGCCATTTTGATATTGTCTTGATAAAAATAGTAAACAATTGGTAAAGTCAAAAATGCTCTGATCAAACTGATAATATTTGCCAAGGTGAAAAATATGTGCGAATCAACTTTTTTAGGGTCTAATTTCCCTTTTATTACATCTTTTCTCTCTTTAATGCTCTGTTTTGTTATTTTATTTGCCACTCTTTTCAATTCCTTTCATTTTATATTTTTCGTAGAACGAAAAATAACTCATTATATTGTCTTTTGCAATAAATTGTTCAATAAAAAAGTCATCTTTTATCTGCAATTCATCAATAAATAAAATATATTCGCTAGTTTTTATAATATCTAAAAATTTATGTGATATAATAAAAATTTTTGAGCGTTTTTTAATCTCTTCAACTATAGAATAAAAAATATTTAAATAGCGATTATTGAGTGCAGTAGTTGGTTCATCAAAAACAACGATCTTGGAAACTGTTGCAGAAGTTAATGCAATTGCAATTCGCTGTGCTTCTCCTACAGAAAAATCAATTAATCGTCTATTATACTTATTATCTATTTTTAATTCTAATTTTTCAATATATTTTAAAAATAATTCTTTATCAAAATGTTTTCCAATTTCATGACTATTATTCTCGTATAAATTTATTATCGTCCCAAGTGTATTCCCAACAAATAAACGAGTTAGATCCTGTGATAAATATGCGGAAAAATTGTAATTATCATAAGCTCCAACCTTCTGCAATTCATAATCTACCAATAATTTTATCAATGTACTTTTTCCACTGCCAATTTTACCAACAATTCCAATACAAGAATAGGGTGAAATATCAATGATCTTTTCATTCTTAAATATTTTTTTAGGAGTTATTTTGTATTTGAATGGTAATATTTTCATTTTTTTGAACTATATAAGAATTATAGAAACATTTAAGTTCTTTTCTTATATTTCCCTATATGCCTTATTTGGTTTATTTTTCAACATTATTTTAATAATTTTCACAATTTCATCATCTGAAGACCTTAATCCGTATTCATTAATTCTATTTTTATTCTCATCAATATTACAACTATCATAATATTCAACTATCTTTCCGTCATTCATAATCATCGTTTTATCTGTAAAAGAATATTCATTAAAATTTTGACTTGCAATTATTACGGTTTTTCCTTCATTTACAATTTTCTGAATATAATTATACAATATTTTTATTGATCTAAAATCTAAATGACTTGTTGGTTCATCTAAAAAATAATAATTTGCATTCACTAAAAAAGTTGCCGCTAACATTACTTTTTGTAGCTCACCAAACGATAATTCTCTTAAATTATTATTAAATAATTTTTCAATTTCAAAATAACTTGCAATAACCTTGATCTTTTTTTGTATCCCTTTTTCTTCAATATTTTCATTTAACAATGAAAATTTTAATTCTGTTTTAACAGTTGGTGTTATCATCTGTTCAATTGGGTTTTGCAACATTATTGAAGTTAATCGATTAGAATTCTCAAAGTGAACATTTCCTTCATATTTCTCAATAAATCCGGCTAATAGTTTTAATAATGTTGTTTTACCACATCCAGAATTTCCAAGAAGTAAAATACTTTTCCCATTTTCGATTGAGAATTTTTCAATATTCAATTCAAAATATTTTCTCAATACTTTTACATTAGATAATTTTATCATTTATCAAATATTCTATTATTTTTTCTGATGCTCCAACCGATTGGATTATATACTCCCTTGTCTTTTGGGAAATATCTTTATAATTATTTGAATCATTCAATAACGAATTCACAATATTTATCAATTGTTCTGAAGAATTAAATACAAATATCACTCTTTTTTTGATCAATTCTTGTGCCTCGATCGAGTTAGAATTATTTGGACCGATAAAAATTGGAATTCCACAAACTGCCGGTTCCATCACATTGTGTAGTCCATCATTCCCAAAACCACCGCCAACATAAGCAAGATCAGATGAAAAATACAATTTTGACAGATCACCAATTGTATCCACATATATATTTTTTGCTTCTGAATTACTTGATATTTTAGACAATTTTTCTAAACCACTCAATTTTTCTTTGAACATCAAATAAATATTTTCTACAGGATCGTGAGGAGCGATGACGAAATGCAATTTTTTATTTTCATTTTGTAATAATTTGATCGCTGGAATTATTTGATCATAACATTCGCTGTGAGTAGAGCCAAAAACAATTACTTTTTCATCTTTCCAAGTAGTTGGAAATAAATTCACATCTTTAAATTTTTGAAACCTTTTTTCCACATTATCAAAACGAGTATCCCCAACATTTACAATGCTATCCGATGACCTAATTAATGAACAAAATAATTTGTAATCCAAATCTGAAACAGTAAAAATTCTTTTATAATAACTAAATAAAATTCTAAATAACTGTCTTATTATTGGTTTCAATTTTGAAGTATTCTCTTTTAATCGTGCAGAAATTAAATAATGGACAATTCCATTCTTCTTAGAATTAAACAGTAAATTTGGCCAAATATCATAGCTTGTATCTATTATTGCACTTGGCTTCACAATTTTAATCAATTTTGAAATCTTCCAATAGAGATCAAAAGGTAAATAATATACAACATCAACTAAATTATTATACTTAAAATTTTCATATCCGCTTGGTGAAAAAAATGATAGTGCAATTTGGATTTTTTCATTCTCATTTTTGATCTTTTCAATTAGCGGTTTCGCTTGTTCATATTCTCCAAGTGATGAACAATTTACCATAATAATTGGAATATCATCACCAATATTATTTCTCCAATTTGTCAATTTTTTAAAAGTTGTTTTTCTGCCCTTCACTCCTGCTCTAATTTTGGAATTAAAAAAACTTACCAAAATAACTATTGGATAAAACAATATTACTAAAATATTGTAAAATATGATCCAAAATATATTTCTATGTGACTTTGTACCTTTGCGAGAAATATTTTTACTCATAAATTGAACTTCTTTATTTTATTTACGATCTTTTCTGACGACATTTTTTCCATACAATAGTGATGTTTTTTCGGGCAATTGTTATGTCCAAGATGTCCACAAGGTCGACAGGATAATTTTTCGTCCGGTTCAATAATTTCAACATTTCCGACTGGTGTAAACCCATATTCAAGAACTGTCTGACCGAAGAATGCTATTGTTTTTACTTCGGTTCCGGCTGAAATATGAGCAATTCCAGAATCATTTCCAATAAAAATTGTCAGCTCATTTACAAATAAGATCAATTCTGAAATTGTAAGTTGTGAACATAAATTTATTGATTTAAAGTCGATCTTATCAGCAATAAGTTTTGTTAATTTGTCCTCTAACTCACCGTTTCCCAAAAATACAATTTTATCAAATTCAAATCCGACTGAATTAATAATATCAATAAATTTATGTATTGGAAACATTTTTGATGGTTTAGATGCACCAACTGATATTCCCAAAACAGAGTTACTTTTTTTCAATTGTTGAAATTTATCTCTTAAATTTTCTCTGATCATTTCTTCCGAAGGTAAAAATAATTTAAATGAATTAATTTTTTCTTTTACATTTATCGTCTCTAAGTATTTTTGAGTCACATGGAAAAATTCACCAATTCTTATTTTAAATTTTGTTAATAAATATCGCTGTATTTTATGTTTTTTATACCTTTTTACATTTTTCAAACCAAAAGTAATTAATTTACTTCTCATAGAATTATGAAGATCTATTATCAGATCATATGTCGATTTTTTAATTGAATTTCTCAATTGAATTAATGAAGAATGATCTTCAAGGATTATTATATTACTAACAACTGGATGAAATTCCACAAGTGAACGAAATTTATTTTTTGTCAAATAATTAACTGTAGCATTTTTATACTTTTTTCCAACTATCTTTAAAATAGAATTTGTAAGGACGATATCACCGATTGATGAAAATCGTATTATCAGTATTTTTTGAATTTTATCAGTAATATTATTTTTAAATTCACCTGTATTTTCGCGATTCTGTTGTAAAGATTTTTTTGCAATTTTATTTTTCATTTAATCTTTTTTTAAGTGTTTTGATCATATCTTCGGTCATGGTAGAGATATCAAACTTATGCTGCCAATCCCAATCCTCTCTTGCAAAGGAATCATCCATACTATTTGGCCAAGAATCGGCTATTTTCTGTAGATCATTATTTATTTTATATTTCATTTTAAAATCAGGAATATGTTTTTTTATTTCATTTGCCAACATTTCAGGATCGAAACTCATTGCTGATACATTATATGCATTTCTATGTCGTAGTTTATTTGGATCTGCTTCCATTAATTCTATCGCAGCATCAACAGCATCGGGCATATACATCATATCAAGAAATGTTCCGGGCTTCAAATTGCAGGTAAATTTCCTTTCTTGAATTGCTTTATAAAAAATTTCTACTGCATAATCTGTAGTTCCTCCCCCGGGCATCGTTACATTTGAAATTATTCCAGGATATCTGACTCCTCTTGTATCAATTCCATATTTTTTGTGATAATAATCGCATAACAATTCACCTGAAACTTTTGATACTCCATAGATCGTATCAGGTCGCATAATTGTTTCCTGAGGTGTTTTATCCTTTGGAGTAGAGTCTCCAAATGCTCCTATAGAACTTGGTGTCATAATTGCAAATTGTAACTCTTTTGACAGATCCAACAGATTCAGCAAACTGCCAAGATTTACTTTCCAAGCCATATCTGGTTTTGCCTCGCCAACTGCTGAAAGTATGGCAACTAAATTATAAACAGTATCAATATTATATTTCACTATAATATCACTAATTTTCTGCTTATTAAGACAATCAACAACTTCGAAAGGCCCACCGTGTTTTAGATCATACGGAACTTGAGCTTTAATATCTGAAGCAACAACATTACTATTACCGTATATTTTTCTTAATTTTACTGTTAATTCCGAACCAATCTGTCCGGCTGCTCCTACTACTAAAATTCTTTTCATAATAAAAATCCTCTATCTATTTTATCTTATAAGATAAGGAATTTTTGATAATTTTACAAATAGAATTACTCAACAATAAAAAACTATTGTATATAATTAATGCAATAAATATTTTGGAGTATAATAACCGTATTTCGACTACTATAAAAAAACACAAAAAAATACGAAAGTGTAATTTAATTATTCACATTTCAAAATTCACAATTCACTTAAGTGTTCCCGGTGGTTAATTCACTTTTCACTTATATAATTATTTCACTCCTTCGGAGTTTTGTTTTTTAACATTTATTGTTCTTATAATCATTACATCCCTTCGGGATTTACTTTTCAGCTCTCAATTCTTAATTTCCATTTCTCTATTTCTCCCAGTCTCATTTTCTCTCTCTCCTTTTTCCTTTCTCCTTTTTCCTTTCTCCTTTTTCCTTTCTCCTTTTTCC
>LSCC01000072.1 GCA_001577215.1 Fidelibacterota bacterium TCS52 | reverse complement strand
CCCAATATCTTCGGGTGTTTTAATTTTTTTATTGCATATTTCACGCCAGAACTATAACCACTATAAGATTCGATCAATCCATTTAAGAATTCCTTCTCATTTTTGTTTTTATCTAACTGAGAGTTCAATTTGTTGATCTTTTCTTTTTGTAGATCAATATTTTTATTGATAGATGTTTGCTTTTTTTCAGCAGAAGATAAATTCTTTTTATTAGTTTTAATTTCTTTATCTACTTTTAACTTTTTCTCGGTAAAATTTATCTTATCTTTCTTATTTTGTGATACTTGTTTTTCTAATTCGTTTTTTTGCTGATTTTGTTCTTCAGATAATTGTAGGAAATTTTCTTTTTGATCTTTTAACCTATTCTTTTTCTGTAATAATTCTGCAGCTTTTCTATTTTTTTCTATTTTATCATTTTGAATAGTTGTAAGGTGGTCATTGATTTTCTGATAATCTTTTTCGACCTCTTCATATTTTTTCTTCTTATCATCATACTCTTTTTCTAACAACTTTATCTGAGGATCATTTTTGTTCAGCTGATTAGATAATTCATCTCGTATTTTTTCATTTGATTTTATTCTCGATCCTGAATTTGCTTTTTCTTCATCTAAACGATCTATGTTTACTTTTGCATTTTGCAATTTTTCATCCCAAACCAAATATTGTGAATCGTTTTTACTTATTTTATCCTTAAATTTATTAATGTCTTCAGCTATTTTTGAACTTCTGGTTTCAATTTTGTCCATATCTTTACGATATCGCTCTAACATAGATTCTTCAATTGTTAGCTGTTTTCCGGTATCTTCTCTTTTTATTTGGTTTTCGGATAATTGTTTCTCTAACGGTCTAATCAACTTTTCTAATTTTTCATGCTTCATCTGAGCGTATTGAATCTCTATATCCTTTAATTTTTCAGAATATTCTTCATATTTTTCATACCGTTTCAATTGTCTTTTTAACGATCTGATATTCTTTTCAATTTCATAAATAATATCTTCAAGTCGTGCAAGATCTTCACGAGTTGAATCTAATTTTCGAAATGAACTTTTCCGCTGACTTTTATATTTATTTATTCCAGCCGCTTCTTCAAACAATAATTTTCTATGTGTCTTGTCCACATTTAGAATCTCTTCTACCATTTTTAATTCAATGATCGAATATGCATTGGTGCTCATTCCTGTATCTATAAATAGATCATTAATGTCTTTTAAGCGAACGGGAACACCATTTAACAAATATTCACTTGTACCATCACGATATAATCTTCTGCATACAACAACATCAGTGTAAGCGACAGATAAAATTCCTTCATTATTATGAATTGTTAGAGCAACTTCAGCATAATTTAACTGTTTTCGTGCTTTGGATCCGGAAAAGATAACATCTGTCATTTTTCCTGAACGAAGCAAGGTCGAACGCTGTTCACCCATTACCCAACGAATAGCATCGACAACATTTGTTTTACCACAACCATTAGGCCCAACAATTGAAGTTATACCATTGTCAAAATGTAAAACTGTCTTTTGTGGAAAAGATTTAAACCCGAATAATTCTAATTTTGATATATACATTTATTTTATTCTCTATTGTTCAAGTTAATATCCTATTACAATTATAAAAATTTACAAATAAATTTCACTATTTCAAATTATAATATTAAAATTTTGTGGAAAACAATAATAGTCGCTTTTTATTATTTACTTTTATTTTTTTCTTCCCAAATTTTTTTTATGAAGAAGAAAAACAATGCAGTCCTGTATAAACAAAACCAATACAATTAAAATTTAAAAAAATTGCAATTGATTAAATATTAAAATATATTTTACCAAAAGGAGAAAAAAATGAAAAAAGCCATATTTATTTTTATTATTGCATTGTTACTTTGGGTAATTATCTTTCCTCAACCTGTTTATTACCCGCATCCATATAACTCTCAAAGTATTCAATCAGTATTAGAATCTGCAGTTCAGGATTCTGCATTCCCGGGAGGAGTATTAATAGCGGGGAATAAAAACGAGATACTAATAGAACGATCTTTTGGATTTCACACTTATTCAAAAAAAGCCTCAACAAAAACCGACGATATTTTTGACTTGGCTTCAATAACAAAAGTTATAGCCACAACTTCTGCTACAATGAAATTATATGAATTGAACAAGATAGATTTAAATGGCAAAGTTGTGAAATATATTTCGGAATTTGAAAAGAACGATAAAAACAAATCCTTGAAACGAGATGAAGTTACGATCAAACATTTACTCACACATACATCCGGACTTCCTCCATTTCGACATTTTTACAATATGGAATCACCGTTAGACAGCATTTTTATAACAAAATTAAATTATCCACCCGGAGTAAAATATAAATATTCAGATGTAGGAATGATTATTTTAGGAAAAATTGTTGAAAAAATTTCAAATTTAACTCTAGCCGAGTATACAAAACAAAACATATTTGAACCTTTAAAAATGAATTCAACTTTTTATAATCCGCCTGAGTCAAAATTAAATAGAATTGTGCCTACGGAATATTCGAAAGAGAAAGGGAAGTTTATCAAAGGACATGTTCACGATGAAAATGCATATTATTTAGGTGGCATTGCCGGCCATGCGGGGCTTTTTTCTTCTGCTAAAGATCTAGCGACTTTTTCACAAATGATGTTAAATAAAGGGAAATTGAACGAAACGAGAATTTTTGATGAAGAGACAATAAAATTGTTTACCAAAAGAGCAGAAATAATTGAAGATAATTCTCGTTGCCTTGGCTGGGATAGTCCTGATGGAGAATGTTCCGGTGGATTATTTACAAGTGAAGAAAGTTACGGTCACACCGGTTTTACAGGCACTTCATTATGGATAGATCCAACTAAAGACCTGTTTGTTATTTTACTAACTAATGCAGTTCATCCGAAACGATCATATAAATATCCAAACTATTTCCAATGGCGGCAGCTAATTCACTCTAAAGTTTATGAAGAGTTAGAAGTTACTAAAAGAAATAGAAATTGTGAATGCAAAAAAAGATGGAAAATTAGTATTGTTAAGTATCTCTATTTAAAATTATTTGGTTGAAAATAGATTGGTGATAAGTTTTGTGGAACTTTTATTTTATAAATTTGCATTTTTCAAGGCGATTGGTAAATAAAATTTGTGTTGAATAATTTCTAATTAATTATTAAGTTATATCATATTGATCAAATGAGTAAAGGATTTATTTTGATTATTAAGAATTCACAAATAGCTTTTTCTAATGAAAGTGATTTAAAACCACTTGATGTGAAAATTCAAGAAGGAAAAATCTCTCAAATAGGAGATAGTTTATCCGGTGAAAACGAGATTGATGCAACCGGATTAATTTTATTCCCTGGAGCAATTGATCCGCATGTGCATTTTGATGAACCCGGATATACTCACAGAGAAGATTTTTATCACGGTAGTTGTGCAGCTGCATCTGGTGGAATTACAACAGTGATTGATATGCCTTGTACCTCTATTCCTCCAGTTACTAATTTAGAAAATTTGAAAAATAAATTAAAAATAATTCAAAAAAAATCTGTTGTCGATTTTGGGTTGTTTGGTGGTGTTTCAGGACAATCTTTTGAAAATTATGAAAACAATATGAATGAATTGTCAGAATATGTTCTTGGATTTAAAACATATTTTATTTCCGGAATGGAAACATTTAGTCGATTAGATTATTCTCAATTTTTAAAAGTCCTTCAATTTTCAAATAGAGTACATCGTCCGATACTTTTACATGCCGAGGATTATAATTTTGTAAAAAAAGAAGAGTCACTTGAAAAGAAAAATGGATCTGATTGGATAAATTATTATAATTCTCGTCCAGAAAATGCTGAAATACTTGCAGTAAAATCAGCTGTAAAACTTGCAGAACAAGCCAATGCAAATTTACATATCGTTCATATTGGTACTGCGGAAGCTGGTGAATTATTATCAGATAAAGAAAAAATTACTGGCGAAACAGCACCGCATTATTTAAAATTCAATTTAGATGACCTGAGAAAAATTGGTGGAGCATTAAAAACAGCTCCTGTTGTGAAGAAAAAAGGAAATTCTGATAAACTTTGGAAATTATTAATCAAAGGAACAATTGATTTTGTGGCATCGGATCACGCTCCTGCTCCAGTAGAAAATAAAAATGCAAAATCCGTTTGGGATATTTATTCGGGAATTCCTGGAGCCGGAACATTATTTCCATATCTCTATTCTGAAGGATTTATTAAGAGAGAAATAAAATTGGACAAATTTTTAAAAATTGTTTCCGAAAATGCTGCTAAAAGATATGGATTTTTTGACAGAAAAGGTTCGATTGAAGTTGGAAAAGATGCTGACTTGATTTTATTAGATCCGAGTAAAAAGTGGACAGTGAAAGGAGAAAAATTTTATTCAAAAGGAAAGATCACTCCATTTGAAAATAAAACATTCCAAGGTCGCATAATAAAAACAATTATTCGCGGAAAAGTTGTTTATGATATTGAAAAAGGAATTGTTCAAAAAGCAGGTTTTGGGGAATACTTAAAAGCGAAAAAATAAATAGGAAAACTAAAAGGAAGTTTATGAAAGATAAATATTTATTAGGAAATGGAATTATTACTGATGGGTTCTCTTTTTTAATTAACAACGGAGCAATCTTAATTAAAAACGGAATTATTAAACAAATTGGCAAAACAGATGATTTAAAAAAAGATGAGATTAAATATATAGATCTTGAAGGAAGACTTGTTTTGTCGGGACTGTTAAATTCTCATAACCATTTATATTCATCACTTGCAACCGGTTTGTCACCAAGAGGAGAAGTTACAAATTTTCCTGAACGGTTAAAATATCTCTGGTGGCATTTAGATAAAAAATTAGATGAAGAATCAATTTATTATTCCGCGATTTACGGCTTGATGGATTCTGTAAAATACGGTGTAACAACAATGTTTGACCATCATGCTTCGATGAATTATGTTTCCGGCTCACTTGGAATAATTGAAAAAGCATTCAGGAAAATCGGTTTGAAAGGATTGCTTTGTTTTGAAATTTCAGACAGAATGGGTGAAGAAAATGTTCAGCAACAAATAGAAGAAAATGTAAATTTCTATGAAAAGCATAAAGCAGATAAGCGAATTCGTGGAGTTTTGGGATTGCATGCAAATTTTACACTCAGTGAAAAAACACTTTCAACGATAAATAAACAAAAAACATCCGAACTTCCAATTCATATTCATTGTGGAGAAGCGGTCGATGATTTAAAATATTGTCAAGAAAAAGGTTATGACGGCCCGGTTCATCGTCTTCATGAAAATGGTTTGCTTTCTGAAAATTCATTTCTCGCTCACTGCATTCATTTAACAGAAACTGACTACAAATTGATAGATAAAATTCAACCAACAATTATTTCTAATCCAGAATCAAATGCAAATAATAATGTTGGAAAAATGAACACAGAAAAAATTAAACAATATTTATTGGGAACCGATGGAATGACGCGAAATATACTTGGAACGATGCGATCACATTTTTTACGACGAAATGGAAATGTAAATAATCCATTAGAAATTCTTTTTAGATCACCATCAAATATTGTAAATAAATATTTCTCTAATTCTGGCAAATTGGCAATTGGTAATTCCGCCGACATAGCAGTAACTGACTATAAACCTGTAACGCAAATTAATCTTGAGAATTTGTTTTATCATTTGATTTTCGGT
>LSCC01000071.1 GCA_001577215.1 Fidelibacterota bacterium TCS52 | reverse complement strand
ATATATGCCTTTTGTCCAAGTGTAATTTCAGGATTTGCGTTTTTTTCAAATTCAGTTTCTAATATGTTAATAAAATCTTTCATTATTTCGTTTTACCAGCTTGCACACAACAGTTGTATAAACACCATGGTTTATATACCACCAATATGGGTGTATATGTGCCATGGTATTTATTTTCTATATATCTCTCCATAATTATACAGCAATAAAGTAGTTGCCCTATATTTATAGTTGACTCTATTTTCCATTTTTGAAATCATAAATTATTCGTTTTTTTTAACTAATATAAATTAATAATGAAAATTAAAAGAAACAAAGAATATTTTAAAAAATTTCATCAAGAAAAATTTTCATTACTTGAATTTACTCAAAAAATATATTAACTTAATAGTGTTTATGAAGTAAAAAATATATTAAAATTGAGAAGTTAAATGAAAAAAGAGATAGAAGAAAACGAAAGTACAAATTTTATACATCAGATTATCGAAAAAGATTTGTTGGAAGGGAAGAACGGTAGTAGAGTTCATACGAGATTTCCACCGGAACCAAATGGGTATTTACATATTGGTCATGCAAAATCGATAATATTGAATTTTAGTACAGCTGAAAAATATAATGGTCTATGTAATCTGCGTTTTGATGATACAAATCCAATGAAAGAAGAAGAAGAGTATGTAAGATCTATTAAAGAAAATATAAAATGGCTTGGTTATGATTGGGAAGATAGATGTTATTTTGCAAGTGACTATTTTGAAAAAATGTACGAATATGCTGTTCAGTTAATTAAAAAGGGAAAGGCGTATGTTTGTGATCTGAGTGCTGATGAGATCAGAGAATATCGCGGAACACCGACGCAAGTTGGTAAGAATAGTCCATATCGTAATAGAGAAAATGATGAAAATTTGAAATTATTTAAGAAAATGAAAGCTGGTGAATTTCCAAATGGAGCAAAAACATTGCGTGCAAAAATTGATATGTCAAATCCGAATATTAATATGCGAGATCCAATAATTTATAGAATTCTTCATTCAGCCCATCAAAATACCGGTAACAAATGGTGTATTTATCCAACTTATGATTGGGCTCACGGTTTAGAAGATTCAATAGAAAATATCACTCATTCGCTTTGCACTTTAGAATTTGAAGATCATCGTCCATTATATGATTGGTTTCTAAATGAGTTAGAAGTATATCGTCCGCAGCAGATCGAATTTGCTAGATTGAATTTAAATTATACCATGATGAGCAAAAGAAAACTCAATGAACTTGTAAGTAAGAATTATGTAAATGGTTGGGATGATCCGAGAATGCCTACGATTTCCGGATTGAAAAGACGAGGATATACACCAGATGCTATTAAAGATTTCATTGAACGGATCGGGGTTGCAAAAAATGAAGGTATTGTTGATATTGCTCTTTTGGAACACTGTTTGCGTGATGATCTGAACAAAAAAGCTTTGAGATTTATGGGTGTTCTTGATCCTATTAAAGTAGTTATAGATAATTATCCTGATGACAAAACAGAAGAATTAGAAGCAATAAATAATCCGGGTGATGAAAGTGCAGGAACGCGAAAAGTTCCATTTTCCAAAGAAATATATATAGAAAAAGATGATTTCATGGAAGTTGCACCAAAAAAATATTATCGCCTTACAATTGGTAGAGAAGTAAGATTACGATATGCATATTTCATAAAAGCGACAAGTATTGTGAAAGATAAAAATGGTGAAATTACAGAAATTCATTGTACATATGATCCTGCAACAAAAGGTGGTAATTCTCCCGATGGTAGAAAAGTAAAAAGTACAATTCATTGGGTTTCTGCAAAAGATGCGATCGATGCAAATGTTAGAATGTATGATAGATTATTCACTGTTGAAAATCCTTTAGGTGATAAAGAAAAAAGCTTTAAAGAATTCTTAAATCCTGATTCATTGAAAGTGTTGGAAAATTGCAAACTTGAACCGAATTTAAAAAATCTGAATGTCGGCGATACTGTGCAATTTGAGAGAAAGGGATATTTTATTCTTGATGAAGACAGTACTAATAAAGATCAGGTTTTCAATTTAGCTGTGCCGCTGCGTGATAAATGGAAAAAAATTCGCAGAAAGCGATAAAAATATTTTTCGTAGTTAAATTTATTTTTAATTGAAAAATATTATTATTTTATTTAACTTATGCGGGTTATTTTAAAGGGAGATAATGTATAAACAAATAAGGAATATCATACTAAAAACAGTTGCATTATTTGTATTATTGTATCTGTTTCTATTGAGTATTGAATTAATCGGATCGGCTTTTAAATTATTTGGAAGCGGACTTGCCGAAAAATTGCTTCAATCAACTTCTTCGCCACTTGAAGGATTGTTTATTGGTATTTTGGTAACAAGTATGGTGCAAAGTTCTTCTACTGTAACTTCTATTGTAGTAGGAATGGTTGGTGGCGGTGCATTAACAATTACAGGAGCAATTCCAATAGTTATGGGAGCCAACATCGGAACTTCTGTTACAAATGCTATCGTTTCAATAGGGTCAATTGGAAGAAGAGAAGAATTTAAGAGAGCATTTGGAGCTGCGACAATTCATGATATTTTTAATGTTCTTGCAGTAATGATATTATTTCCTCTTCAAATTTCATTCAATATTCTTGGTAAATCTGCAACTTTTCTTTCGGAATTATTATTAGGAACACAAGGATTAGAATTTAAAAGTCCGTTAAAAATGATAGTCAAACCAATTGCTCACTTTGTTATTAACTTAGTACAGAGTCAACCGGTGATAGTTCTCATTTTAGGAGCCATTATTTTATTTTTTTCATTAAAATATATTATAACTTTGCTCAAAAGTATAGTTCTAAACAGAGCAGAATCGTTTTTTGATAAAACGATTTTTAAAACGGCCATGCGGGCTTTTGTTTTTGGTATGTTTTTAACAGTGTTAGTTCAGAGCAGTTCTGTAACGACATCTTTAATTGTGCCACTTGTTGGAGCCGGTATGTTAAATTTAGTTCAAATTTATCCATATACAATTGGTGCGAATGTTGGAACAACTATGACGACAATATTGGCATCATTAGTAACCGGAGAAATTTCTGCAGTTACTGTAGCTTTTGCTCATTTATTATTCAATATTTTTGGTGGAACAATTGTTTTTGGAATAAAATTTTTAAGAAATATTCCGTTATACTTTGCAGAAAAAATTTCAGAAATAGTATTTCGACATCGTTGGATTTCTGTAGTTTTTGTAACAATTATGTTTTTTGTAATTCCAATATTAATAATTTTCATAATAGAGAGGTTTTAATATGTTTAAAAAAGAAGATAAAAATAGTTTTTGGAGTGAAATAGGTAAAAGATTCCATAAAAAAAGGTTACTGGACAAATCTTGGGAATTATTGATAGAAATGATCAGTTTTGATCAAGAAATGTTTTATGATGCCTTTCATATTTTGCGCAAAGAATATTCAGAAGAAAAAATATTTGCACTCAGAGAACAAGATAAGCAAGTTAACTTTTTGCAAGTTTCGGTGAGGGAAAAGGTAGAAACACATTTAATGATCTCACAGAAATATAGAAACGATCTATCATTTTCATTAGGAATTGTAACTGTTGTAAATCATTTGGAAAGAATTGGCGACAATTGTAAAAACATTTCTGATATTGCATTAATTTATAAAAAAACCATGCAATTTGGTGAATTAGAAAATATTGTTACAGAAAAGGAAAATAAGGTATTAAAACATTTTGAAATGTTAAAAGAAGCTTTTATAAAGAAAGACGAAAATATTTGTAAAAAAATAATGGAAGAATACAAATCACAAATATCCGGTCCAATTGATGAGGAAATTAAAAAAATTCTACATGGTAATTATCCGGAATTATCCCAAGTGAAGTCGATTGTAGTTACAATGTACTTAAGATATTTAAAAAGGATAGATGCCCTTCAAAAAAATGTTGCAACCATTATGGTTAATCCCTTTGCTCAATTAGGTTATGAAAAAATGGGTGTAAATAATGAGTAAAGGAGTTACATCTCAGTCAAAAGATTATGCAAAGTGGTACACTGATGTTGTTCAAAAAGCTGAATTGGCAGATTATGCACCTGTAAAAGGGTGTATGATAATTAGACCTTATGGTTATGCTTTATGGGAAAATATTAAGTCCAATCTTGATAAAATGTTCAAAGATACTGGACATGTGAATGCTTATTTTCCACTATTAATTCCCGAAGAATTCATTAAAAGAGAAGCCGAACATGTGGAAGGATTTGCTCCTGAAGTTGCTGTAGTTACTCATGCCGGTGGAAAAAAATTGGAGAAACCATACGTGCTTCGACCAACATCGGAAACAATAATTTGGTCGGCATACAAAAAATGGATAAATTCATATAGAGATCTACCACTTTTGATAAATCAATGGGCAAATGTAATTCGCTGGGAAATGAGAACGCGTTTATTTCTTCGTACAACTGAATTCTTATGGCAAGAAGGACATACTGCTCACGAAACTGCAGAAGAAGCAAAAGCAGAAGCCATTAAAATGATAAATGTCTATAAAAAATTAGCAGAAGAATATTTAGCTATGCCTGTTTATGTTGGAACGAAAACCGAAAATGAAAAATTTCCGGGAGCTGTTGAAACATATTCTATTGAAGCATTAGTGGGTGATAAAAAGGCGTTACAGTCCGGAACTTCACACTACTTGGGACAAAATTTTGCAAAGGCATTTGATGTAAAATTCCAAAATAAAAGCAATGAACAAGAATATGTTTATGCTTCAAGTTGGGGAGTCAGTACTCGTCTAGTTGGTGGAATAATTATGACTCATGGTGATGATAAAGGATTGATCTTACCACCGAAAATTGCCCCTCATCAAATTGTTATTATTCCGATATATCGTGATGATAGTGATAAAAATAAAGTGATGAATTTATGGAAAAAGATTGAGACGACTCTAAAAGAAAAAAATATCCGGTTTAAATTTGACAATAGGGAAGAGTTGACACCGGGATTCAAATTTAATGAGTGGGAAATGAAAGGAGTACCTGTTAGAGTAGAAATTGGTCCAAGAGATGCTGATCGTAATGGTGTCGTAACGGTTAGACGAGATAATAGAGAGAAGAAATTTCCATCTTTAGAAGAATTTTTGGAAAATATTACCAATTTACTTGATACGATCCAAAAAGATATGTTTAGTAAACAGCTGAAATTTAGAGAAGAAAATACTTTTGATATTACGAATTATGATGAATTAAAAGAAGTTGTTGAAAAAGGCGGTTATGCTAGAACTTTTTGGGCTGGTGATAGTGAATTGGAAGATAAGATCAAAGATGAGACAAAAGCAACAATAAGATGTGAACTATTTGAGAAGACAAAAGAATCAGGGAAATGTTTTTATACAGGTAAAGACAGCGAAGTTCAAGTAATTATTTCTAAAGCATATTAATTTCGATCAAGAACTGTATTGAAGTGGAGACCTAAGAAGACGATTTTGAGTTGGGTTTATTAGAAGTTTAGATGGTCAAGGTTGCGATTTTTGTATTTTCAAGTATCAAGTATAATGAATATTATAAATACACAAGCATTTGTATTAAAAAAGAAAAATAGTGGAGAGACAAGTTTTATTGTCCATTTATTCTCTATTGATCATGGAAAAATAATAGTTATAGCAAAAGGTGCAAGAAAAAATAAAAGTAAATTTCATGGTTTTTTCGAACAATTTTCTATGTTGAATATTCATATAAATTATAAAGAGGGAAGACCCTATCATTTTTTGAATTCCGCTGAATTTATTGAACCATTTTGGCAATTTAAAAATAATCCGATTGCTGTATTATATGCTTCAATAATTACGGAAGTGATCTATAAAACTCAAAAATATTATTCAGACAGCTCAATTTATAAATTATTAAAAGCAGTATTTTATGAAATGAATGATAATAAAATTTCACCTCAATATTTACATTGGTATTTTTTTATTCATTTTTTTAAAATAAACGGATTTGGTTATAATTTAGAATTTTGTAATCATTGTCATAAAAAATTAACTAATGGAAAAATATCAACAAAAAATGGATATTTGTTGTGTTCCAATTGTTCGCAGAATATTAATTCGGATTTGTTTTTTAATAATGAGATACTTAATATATTTAGTTTTATGTTGAAAAATCATCCGAAAAAATTACTAAATATTAAATGCAGTGAAAAGATAAGAAAAATGACAGATAAATTAATATGGAATACATTAAAAATTCATTTTGATAATTTAATGCATCTTAATTCAATAAAAACATTAAATAAAATGATTTGAAATTATAGGTTTTATGTTTGAATATATTATTATTAAATATTAGATAAAAAAAGAGGAATAATGAATCAATATAAACATTTTCAATTTGGGCCAGGTAGGAGAATTACAGAAGGGATAAAATTTTTAATTATTACGAATGCGATAGTTTTTGTATTAACATTGTTAGAACCATTGCGAAATTTATTAATTTATTATTTTGGAATTATTCCGTATCATTCTTGGCATGAACTTCACTTTTGGCAGCCGGTTACATACATGTTTTTACATGGCGGTTTTTTCCATATTTTATTGAATATGTTTGGATTATGGATGTTTGGCACCGAGTTAGAAATGATCTGGGGTAAGAAAGAATTTTTAAAATATTATTTTATTACGGGAATTGGTGCAGGAATAATTTCTGTCATAATTCAACCAACTTCTACAATACCAATTATTGGTGCATCCGGAGCGATTTATGGAATATTATTAGCTTATGGATTGAGATTTCCTGAGCGAATTGTCTATATTTACGGATTATTTCCCATTAAAGTGAAATATTTAGTATTGATATTTGGTGGAATAGAATTCTTTTCTTCTATAACTCCTTCGACAGACGGTATAGCACATTTTGCTCATTTATCTGGTATGATAGTAGGGTATATCTATTTACGCTATTTCATGAATAATGGTCATTATTTTAATGGAAATAATTTTGGAATTAAAGATATAAAAAAAATACTTAATGATCTTATTGTTCATTTTAAATCAAAAAACAAGCATAAGTCAGAGATGAAACATTCTCAAATGGAAATTGATGATATCTTAGAGAAACTTTCTAAAGAAGGATATGATAAATTGACAAAAGAGGAAAAGGATAAATTATTGCAGTGATGCAGTGTTAGTTTACTGAAAGAAATCCTCTAACAAATAACCATTATTTTTCAAAACTTTTTTATTTTTCTTTAAGAATTTGTTAATAATATCTATTGGAATCACATTAGTTAATCCGTAATTAATAAAGGCATATTTTTTTAAATAAATATCATCATCGTATGGAATTGATAAGTTATATTTTTTTGATAAATAATCATCTTGCGGCGTTAAAAATAAATGAAAATCAGCGGCTGATGATTTTGCCATTCCCAATAATTTAAAATTTGGATACTCCGGTTTAGTTACAAAAACCATACTACCACTTTGTCCTCTATTAAATTGAGAATCGATAATGTAATTTTTTTCTTTAATATTGCCAACAATTCCGGTAGTAACCATTTGGATACCTTTAGGATAACCAAAGATATTTATTTTCGTTCCAATACCAATTTTATCATTATCACAAAAAAGTTGATCTAAAACTGAATATTCTCTGTTATTAGATGTTTTTTTTATTAAAATGGCAATATCTTGTTCTTTATCAGATATTAATATTTCTAATTTATTACCATCTACAAAATCATTAATATAATTCTGCTGCCTCTGTTTTATTGCTATACTTTCAATATATTCAATGTCATCTATTTTTTTGTAACTGTAAAGTGTATCGGAAAAATCAATAGTATGAGCGCAAGTTAATAAAGCTAATTTGGAATTATCGTTATATATTATTGATGCTGTTCCTGATGCAGTTTTTGTATCATAGCTGGTTTCTACCGAACTTGCTTTTAAAACATTCGGATTAATGTTTTTTATCTTGCTGTCTTTTGCCAAAAAGTATATTTTATAAAAAGCAATGCTATTAATAAATTTAACAGAGTTAAAAATGGTACTAATTTGAATTGAGCTCTTAGGAAAATTAAATGTTGAATAGTTTCCATTAAATAGTTTTGTATTATTATTGCTTTTATTAATCTGATGACTACAAGAAGATATTGTCAATGAGAATAAAATGATAAATAATAAATAATTTAATATTTTTCTTTTTCTTTGCATTTTTTTGATCGTGTAATACTTTAATTAAAAAAATCCCCTGAATTTGATCAGAGGATTTTTAAGAAATACCTTTATGAAAAGGGCTTTATTAATATAATTTCGTTCTCAATTTTAATATAGTGCCTGGTTCAACTGAATCCGGATCGTTACCGATAAGATCATAGTTGTCTCTTAGAATAACTATCCAAGCGTAATTACATCCGTATTCATCTTTTGCAATAGACCAAAGTGTTTCACCTTGTTTAACAGTATAATCGACAAGATCATATTCTATTTCTTCTGCTTCTTCTCTCGGTTTCTTCAGATCCAATTCTTTATACGGATAAATTAAATTTGGGTTTTCACCAATTTCTTCGTAATTCCACTTCCAAATTGAACGCCACATTGTAACTTCGCCATATTCGCTAATGGCAATTTTAGATAACCAATCATTTGGTTTTGTCATATACATAACTGTAACACTATCTGGTAATTCAGGAACAGGTTCAGGTTCAGGTTCAGGTTTAGGCTCAGGTTTTGGTTCAGGAACAGGTTCAGGTTCAGGTTCAGG
>LSCC01000070.1 GCA_001577215.1 Fidelibacterota bacterium TCS52 | reverse complement strand
CAAAAGTAGCTTCGGTTTATTATAACCGATTAGAAAAAAATATGAGGTTACAAGCCGATCCAACAATTCAATATATTATTCCCGGTTCAGATAGATTATTAAAAAAAAGTGAATTGAGAACCGATTCCGAGTATAATACTTATATGTATAGAGGATTACCTCCGGGGCCGATAAATAATCCTGGTTTAAAGGCAATAATTGCTGCAATAAATCCTGACACTACCGATTATTTATATTTTGTAGCACGAGGTGATGGATATCATACATTCACAAAAACACTATCAGAACATAATCGTGAAAAGTATAAATTAAAAAAATTACGAAAAAAAAGACGCTATTAGAAAATTATACACTAAATAGAAAAAAGATATAACAAACAGGTATTAATTATTTTTTTATGAATAATATTTTAAATAAATTAAATAACAAGCAGCAAGAAGCAGTTATTCATACTGATGGACCGTTATTGATTTTTGCCGGAGCAGGTTCGGGGAAAACACGAGTTCTAACACATAAAATTACTTATTTGCTACAAAGGAAAAAAACAACTCCAAATCGTATATTAGCCGTTACATTTACTAATAAAGCGGCTAATGAGATGAAAGAAAGAGTGAAAAGTTTACTTGGTTCAGAAGCTAATTATATTAATATTGGTACTTTCCATAGCATCAATGCTCGTATTTTAAGAAAAGAAAGAAAATATTTCCGAGCAGATTTTACCATTTATGATTCTACAGATTCTCTTAATTTAATAAAAGAATCTATTAAAGCGATGGATCTTAATAGTGATGTTGTTAAACCAAAAGCAGTTCAATATTTTATTAGTAATGCTAAACAACAATTAATTTTACCGGATAATGCAAAAAAACATTTTGAAGATAATTTCATTATTGAACAAAACATAAAAATTTACACCGAATATCAAAGAAGATTAAAGGAAAATAATGCTGTAGATTTTGACGATCTTTTGATCGAACCATTAAATTTATTTAAAAAACATCGTGAATTGAAGCAAAAATATAGGAATAAATGGGATTATATTTTAGTTGATGAATATCAGGATACAAATCATGTTCAGTTTTTATTTTTAGAAACTGTATCACAAGTTCATAATAATATATGTGCGGTTGGAGATGATGATCAATCAATTTATAAATGGCGCGGAGCCGATATAAAAAATATTCTAGAATTTGAGAAAACATTCAAGAACTCACAAATTATCAAACTTGAACAAAATTATCGATCAACTAAAAACATTCTATTAGCGGCTTCCGGTGTTGTCAAAAATAACACTTTAAGAAAAAAGAAAAAAATTTGGGCGGATTCCATAGAAGGAGAAAAACTTGTTTATCGGGAATTGGATAGTGATTATTCAGAAGCAAAGTTTGTTGCTGAAACCATTATTAGAAAAGTTGATCAAGGTTCAAAGTATAAAAATTTTGTGATACTTTACAGAACAAATGCCCAATCTCGATTAATTGAAGAAGCTTTGCGTAACCGATCTATTAGATATACAATTGTTGGCGGAACAAAGTTTTATGAACGAAAAGAGGTAAAAGATATTTTAGCATATCTTAAATTCCTAACTAATTCCAATGATTCACTTAGTTTAAAGAGAATTATTAATGTACCGCCAAGAGGAATTGGAAAAACTACAATAGACAGATTAGAAAAATTTGGTAATGATACACATAGAACACTTTTTGAAACACTCCAATATCCTGAAGAAGCAGGAGCAAGTTATGCAAAATCTAAAATAGAAAAATTCTTGAAAAAGATGTTAAATTTTAAGAATGAAATTGATAAAATTAGACCATCTGAATTTGTTTCTAAATTAATTGACGAAGTGAATTTTAAGGAACAATATCAAGATAAAAGTGAATATGCTCAAGATAAAATTGCTAATATTGATGAATTTTACAATAGCATTCTTCAATTTGAAAAATTCAATGAAGATGCAACGATAGTGAATTTTTTGCAGGAAGTATCATTAATAACAGATATTGATCAATGGGATGATGAAACTGATATGGTCGTTTTAATGACACTTCATAGTGCTAAAGGTTTGGAATTTCCAACGGTTTTTATTGTTGGTATGGAAGAAGGGTTATTTCCATTAGAGAGAAGTAAAGAGAGTAGAGAAGAATTAGAAGAAGAACGAAGATTATTTTATGTGGGTATTACCAGAGCGATGAAAAACGTATATCTAACTTCAGCACAAAAAAGGATGCGTTTTGGTCAATTTATACATAATATGACCTCACAATTTATTGGAGAAATACCTAATGAATGTATTATTCATAAAGGTAATAATTTAAAAAGAACAAAAAATAATAATTATTACAATAATGAAAATAATTTCTATAAACCAAAACGAAAAAGATACAATATAGCTCCCCAAAAAAATAATAATAGAAAATTCGCTAAAAGTAAAAAAGTAGAAATAAATGATCATGTTTATCATAAAATATTTGGTAAAGGAAAAGTTCTTGCCATATCAAAATCGACTCAAACTGCATATAAAGTTTTATTTAATAATCAATCAGTAAAGATAATTGCGGCAAAATTTTTAAAAAAAGTGTGATTATTCAAAGAATTTACGAATTACACCTTTTACAATTGTCATTTTAACATTAAAATTTTTATCAAAGATAGTTACATCTGCATCTCTGCCGGGGAGTAGATAACCTGTTTTAGT
Source organism: Fidelibacterota bacterium TCS52 (assembly GCA_001577215.1). Classification (GTDB taxonomy): domain Bacteria; phylum Fidelibacterota; class Fidelibacteria; order Fidelibacterales; family Fidelibacteraceae; genus TCS52. The sequence goes on along the minus strand of LSCC01000070.1, from coordinate 3,245 downwards.
TTGTTTACTAATAACAGTTGCTGGGTTACAGCTTGCCATTCTCAAGGCATCATCAATTGGAACATTCATATTTTCGACAAGATTTTTAATACCTTCGATCATTGTTAAAGATGAACCGGCAATTGCATCATCCGATTTTCTCTTGAATAAACCCTTTTCAATATATACTTCCTCGTCATTTGCTAATAACTTACCGGTTGTTTGTTTAGTTGGTTTTAAAGAATCCGTAACTAAAATTATTTTGTTAATTGGTTTCACTCTTCTTAATAATTTAACTATTGCAGGATGCAAATGATATCCATCTGCAATAACTTCGCAAGATACATTAGGATGGATCATAATTGCTCCAACTACTCCGGGATCACGATGATGTAATCGTCTCATTGCATTAAAAAAATGTGTGGAATGTAGAATTCCTGCTTGCATTCCTTCTAACATATTATCATAAGTGGCGTTAGAATGACCTGCAGCAAGCACAGTTCCTTTTTTTGTGCAAAACAGTGCCAATGACCTCATATTTTTTAATTCCGGTGCTATAGTCATTATTTCAATATGATCTTGAGCTACTTCATAATATTTTTTCATCAGTTCCAAATCCGGTTCTTTCATATATTTTGGAATTTGAACACCTGATTTTTTTGGTGATATAAATGGTCCTTCAAGATGTAAACCAAGAATTGTTGCGCCCTTTTCTTTACCCATTGCTTCAACTACGGATCTTATTGAATTTAAAAATTTTTCATCTTTCTGAGGATACAATGTAGGGCAGAAAGAAGTTACTCCATATTCTACTAATTTTTTAGACATTTCTAATATTGATTTTGAAGAACTATCAGCAGTTTCATATCCTCCAATTCCGTGTATATGTGTGTCGATGAATCCGGGTGTAATATAAGCTCCATTCAAATAGTGCATAGAAGTATTCGGTGGAAGATCAACATCTTTTAATCTTTTATTGCTTATTACATCATCGATCTTTCCATCACGAATTATTACAGAACTCTTTTTAAGTATTGTTATTCCCGTGAAAACAGTTCCATTATATAAACAAATTGTACTCATTTTATCCTCTATTTTATTGACAGTAATTTATAAAGAAATATTGTATAATGCAATATGTATATTTGTTTAAAAATTTGATAAATTAATTATGAAATCAATTGATACAATAATAATATATTTTAATGATTAAACTGATAGTAGTATCATTCTTTATTTGATTTGATTTTTAATTATTGTAAATTTGTTACGAAATTGAAATATTATTTAATAAATACAAAAAAAGTAAACAATTAAATGAATTTTTTACCAACAACAAGAAATGAAATGAATAAATTAGGTTGGAAACAATGCGATATAATTATTGTTACAGGTGATGCTTATGTTGATCATCCAAGTTTTGGAATGGCAATAATTGGTAGAATATTAGAAGCAAATGGATATAAGGTCGGAATAATTTCTCAACCAAATTGGAAAAATAACGATGATTTTTTAGAATTAGGTAAGCCGAGATTATTTTTTGGAATAACATCCGGTAATGTTGATTCAATGGTAAATCATTATACGGTAAATAAGAAAAAACGATCAAATGATGACTATAGTCCAAATGGAAAAGCAGGATTAAGACCAAATAGAGCATCTATTGTTTATACAAATAAGATCAAAGAAAATTTTAAAGATTCTGTTGTGGTATTAGGTGGGGTAGAGGTGAGTTTAAGAAGAATTTCTCATTATGATTATTGGAGTGATAAAGTAAGAAAAAGTATTTTATTGGATAGTAAAGCCGATATTTTGGTATATGGCATGGGCGAAAAACCAATTGTTGAAATTGCAGAAAAAATCAATTCTAATGAGGATATTTCTACAATTGATGATGTCAAAGGAACAGTTGTAAAAGTAAAAAATATTCAGGAAAATTGGGATATATTACCTTCTCATAAGGAAACAGCTGGTAACAAAGATTCTTATAATAAAATGGTTCGCATTTATGATAAAAACAAAAATCATCAATTTGCAAAAATAATGTATCAAAAAGTGGGAAATCAAATTTTAAAAATAAATATACCTTCAAAACCACTTACCGAAACAGAAATGGATGAAATTTACGATCTGCCATTTACAAGATATCCACATCCAAAATATGGAGATAAAAAGATTCCGGCGTATGAACAAATATTTTCTTCTATTACTTCTCACAGAGGATGTTTCGGAAATTGTAGTTTTTGTGCAATAGCGGTGCATCAAGGTGAAGTTATTCAAAGTAGAAGTCAAAACTCAGTACTCAATGAAGTTAAAAAATTAGTTAAACATAAGGAATTTAAGGGAACAATTACCGATATTGGCGGTCCAACGGCTAATATGTATAAAATGACATGCAAAATTGACGGATGTAATAATATGAATTGTCTATTTCCCAAAATTTGCAAGAATTTACAAATTGATTCACAAGATGAATATGTAAAATTATTGAATAAAGTTGGTAAACTAAATGGAGTCAAAAATATATTTGTCGCATCGGGAGTAAGACACGATCTATTATTGAAAAATGGCAATGCTATGAAAAATATTATTAAAAAATTTACCGGTGGACATCTGAAAATTGCACCGGAACATTTGAATGACATTGTAACAAAATTAATGAATAAACCACCCGCCAAATTATATTTTAAATTTCTGGAATTATTTAAAAAATATTCAAAAGAGGCAAAAAAAGAACAATACATTGTGCCGTATTTTATATCCGGTCATCCGGGATGCACAAAAAAAATGATGATAGATATGAAAAATGATCTAAAGGAATCCAATCATAAACTTCAACAAGCAGCAGATTTTTATCCAACGCCAATGACGATTTCAACAGCAATGTATTATACAGGAAAACATCCACTTACCGGTGAAAAAATTTATGTACCGAAGAGTATAAAAGAAAAAATGACACAGTTTGGTATAATGATGTGGCATAAGAAAAAAAGGAAAGAGTATAAAAAAAGTTGAGTTTAAAGGAGAATGGATTAATGTTTTACCACTGCTATGCTTTTCCTGCTTTTCTTTCAATACCGAATGTTCCAGCTTTTTGCTCACTTTTCGCACTTGAAAAATTAAATTCTGTAATATAATTTAGAACATAAATATTATACTGTAATCACGAAGTGAAATCAAAAGTTTCATTTTTCCAGATACTTTTTATTGAAACTCTTTGTTTTTGCCAATCATAGTTACTGCTTATTTAATTATTTAAAATAATT
>LSCC01000007.1 GCA_001577215.1 Fidelibacterota bacterium TCS52 | reverse complement strand
AATAAACTTCGTGAGCATAAAGAAGAATTAGGTAGTTTAGTATCCTACGAAATGGGAAAATCTCTGCAGGAAGGATTTGGTGAAGTTCAGGAAATGATAGACATTTGCGATTTTGCAGTTGGGCAATCGCGTATGTTGTATGGAAATACAATTAAGTCAGAAAGACCATCTCATCGGATGTATGACCAATATCATCCTTTGGGGATTGTTGGTATTGTAACTGCTTTTAATTTTCCGGTAGCTGTTTGGGCTTGGAATGCAATGCTCGCTGCTGTATGTGGAGATGTCAATATCTGGAAACCATCTTCGAAAGTTCCATTAACTGCAGTTGCTATTCAAAAAATTGTAGCACAAGTGCTTAAGGACAATAATTTACCTGAAGGAATATTTTCACTTGTAATAGGAAGAGGTTCAACTATTGGCGAAAAAATGTTAAATGATACAAGAGTTGGCTTGATCTCGGTAACTGGTTCAACTAATGTTGGTCGTCATGCTAATGAAATTGTTTCTAAAAGATTTGGAAAAATTATTTTGGAACTCGGTGGAAATAATGGGATTATTTTGACAAAAAATGCTGATTTGAAAAAAGCTATTCCTGCAATAGTATTTGGTGCTTTAGGAACTGCTGGACAAAGATGCACTTCAACTCGTAGGATAATTATGCACGAATCAATTTATAATAAGGTAAAAAAATCACTTGTAAAAGCATATAAGAGTATTAAAATAGGTGATCCTTTAGATGAAAAAAATCACATGGGGCCATTAATTGACAAAAATGCTGTACAAATGTTTCTTGATGCAATTAAAGATGCTAAAGAACAAGGTGGAAAGGTGTTATATAGTGGTAAAGTACTCAAAGGTAAAGGACATGAATCAGGATGTTATGTTAAACCTACAATAATCGAAGGAAATAATAATATGGCGATTGTTCAAGAAGAAACATTTGCACCTATACTTTATCTTATCAAATACAGAGGTAATGTTTCGAATGCAATAAAAATCCATAACAATGTTAGACAAGGATTGTCTTCGTCAATATTTACAGATAATTTACAAGAAGCTGAGGAATTTTTGTCTGCTTGGGGATCTGATTGTGGAATAGCAAATGTAAATATTGGAACATCAGGGGCTGAGATTGGAGGAGCATTTGGTGGTGAGAAAGAGACCGGAGGTGGTCGAGAATCCGGTTCTGATGCTTGGAAAGCATATATGAGAAGACAAACAAACACAATAAATTTTGGAGATACAATTCCATTAGCACAAGGAATAAAATTTGATATTTAATATTAAAATATTAAGGAGGTGTAATGAGTAACAATGTAAGAAAAATGATCGCTGCAAATATGTTAGCAGATGGATTTGATCAAGTTATTGATCTGGATAAATCACATGGTTCATGGTTTGTAGATAAAAATGATGGGAAAGAATATTTAGATTTTTTTTCGATGTTCGCTTCTGGTTCAGTTGGATTTAATCATTCTAAACTTCTTAAATTAAAAGATGAGTTAGGTAGGATTGCAATTATAAAACCAACTAATTCTGATATTTATACCGAAGAAATGGCAGAATTTGTTGATACATTTGCTAAAATTGCAAAACCTGATCATTTTAAATATATGTTCTTTGTTTCTGGTGGAGCACTTGCTGTTGAAAATGCATTAAAGACAGCATTTGATTGGAAAACTAGAAAAAACTTTGAAAAAGGGTTAAAAGTAAAAGGTTCAAAAATCATTCATTTTAAACAAGCATTTCATGGTAGAACCGGTTATACACTTTCATTAACTAACACTTCTGATCCACGAAAAACACAATATTTTCCTAAATTTGATTGGCCAAGAATTACAAATCCAAAAATTAAATTTCCTCTTAATGAAGAAAATTTAAATAGAGTTAAAAAATTAGAAGATAAGGCGTTAAAAGAAGTAAATGATACAATAAATAAAGATAAAAATGAAATTGCCGGATTAATTATTGAACCGATTCAAGGTGAAGGTGGAGACAATCATTTTCGTAAGGAATTTATACAAGAAGTAAGGAAAATTTGTGATCGAAATGAAATTTTATTCATAATGGATGAAGTGCAAAGTGGTGCTGGTTTAACAGGAAAATTTTGGGCACATGAACATTATAATGTAAAACCGGATATTTTCTGTTTTGGTAAAAAGACACAAGTTTGTGGGATTATCAGTAGTGATAGAGTAGATGATATTAAAGATAATGTTTTTCATGAATCAAGTCGTTTAAATTCTACTTGGGGTGGAAATTTAATAGATATGGTTAGATTTTCTTATATTTTAAAGATCATTAAGGAGGAAAATTTAGTTGAAAATGCAAGAATACAAGGCGAATTGTTATTAAAAGAATTACAAAATATTGAAAAGGATTTTCCAAAATTAATTTCAAATTCTCGTGGTAAAGGATTGATGTGTGCTTTTGATCTTCCTGATAGCGAAACAAGAGATAAGGTTCTAGATAAACTTGCTGAAAATAAATTGCTCATTCTTGGTTGTGGAGATAATTCCATAAGATTTAGACCACATTTAATAATTACCGAAGAAGAAATAAAACATGGTATTGATATTATTCGTAAAGTTTTGAAAATTATTTAGTAAAAGATATTAAATGAATAAAAAAGAGCGAAATTAATATTTCGCTCTTTTTTTATAGTGCCAAATTTTATTCAGTTAGAAATTATACCACACCTTGATCTATCATTGCGTCAGCAACTTTAATAAATCCTGCAATGTTTGCTCCTTTAACATAATCAATATAATTTCCGTTAGTTCCATATTTCACACATTGTTCATGAATATCTCTCATGATTTTGTGAAGTTTTTCATCAACTTCTTCAGATGACCAATTGAATCTCATAGAGTTTTGGCTCATTTCAAGACCGGATACGGCAACACCACCAGCATTTGCAGCTTTACCAGGAGCATACAAGGTTTTTGCATTTTGGAATAATTCAACAGCTTCTGGAGTACAAGGCATATTAGCACCTTCAGTTATGCAAATACATCCATTATCAACTAATTGCTTTGCATCTTCTTCAAAAAGTTCGTTTTGTGTAGCACATGGAATAGCTATATCGCATTTAACTTCCCAAGGTCTTTTTCCTTTGTAGAAAGGAACATTAAATTTATCGGCATAATCTTTAACTATATCATTATTTGAAGCGCGCATTTCAAGCATATAATCTATTTTTTCTCCATTAATTCCATCTTTATCATAAATGTATCCATCTGGTCCGGAAAGAGTTACAACTTTTCCACCAAGCTGATCTATCTTTTGAGCTGCTCCCCAAGCAACATTTCCAAATCCTGATAATGCAACTACTTTTCCTTTTAGAGATTCTTTCTTTATTTTTAGCATTTCTTCTGTAAAATAAACTGTACCAAATCCTGTAGCTTCAGGGCGTATTAAACTACCTCCCCAGTTTCTTCCTTTACCTGTAAGAATTCCTTCAAATCTATTTACTAATTTTTTATATTGACCAAAAAGAAATCCGATTTCTCTTCCGCCAACGCCAATATCACCGGCAGGAACATCTGTGTTTGGTCCAATATGACGATATAATTCAGACATAAAGGATTGACAAAATCTCATTATTTCGTTATCAGATTTGCCATGAGCATTAAAATCGGATCCACCTTTTCCACCACCCATTGGCAATGTTGTTAGTGAATTTTTAAATACTTGTTCGAATCCTAAAAATTTCAAGATACTTAAATTTACACTTGCATGAAATCGTAAACCACCTTTATATGGTCCAATTGCACTGTTAAATTCAATTCTAAAACCACGATTGACTTGTATTTCGTCGTCATCATCAACCCAAGGAACACGGAACATAATTACTCTCTCCGGTTCAACCATTCGTTCTAAAATTTTTGCTTGTTTGTATTTTGGATTTTTATCCAAAACCGGCATTAGTGATTCGACAACTTCTTCAACAGCTTGTAAAAATTCCTTCTGACCTGGATTTTTTGCTTTTATATTTTCCATAAAAGCATCGACATTTTTAGTCATTTTACTCTCCTTTTTTTTTAGGTTATCAATAATAATATTATCTTTAAAACTCAATTTTTATAATTATTAATGACCATCAATTCAAATACCATATCCCATTCTTTTTTATAAACTAAATATGATTAATTTTTTTTAATTTTCCAAGTGAATTTTAATATATTTTTATTAAATTAAAGAAAGATGGTGATACTTTTTTAAAAACAATTAAAAGTGAGAAAATGAAACAACCAATTTTAAAAATTAATCAAAATTTATCTTACAGACATTTAATGCAGAGCAGGATGCACGAAATATTAATTGTATCAAGTTTTTATGATGCTTTTAAATTATATGAAGACGGACGTCTTGCTGAAATGATAATATCTGAATATGAAGCATTAGATTTAGAAACAAAGCCAAAAGTAGTGCGAGTATCAACTGCTGAACATGCATTGAAGAAGATGAAGGACAAACGATTTGATCTGATAATCACTATGGCGAGAATTTCGGATATTAATCCTTTTGAATTTGGAAAAATAGTTAAAGAAAAATATCCAGATATTCCGGTTGTTTTATTAGCAGCGAATGAAAAAGAATTAAAATGGGTTCAAACAAACACAAGTGATTTTACTGGAATAGATAAAATATTTTTTTGGGCAGGAGATTCGGCAATATTTCCAGCTATCATTAAACATTTGGAAGACCATAAAAATTCAAAAAGAGATATTCAAAAAGGAATGGTTAGAACTATCATAATTGTAGAAGATTCGCCTTTTTATTATTCATTGTTTTTACCAATGATCTACAAAATATTCATTCAATATACACTTGATTTAATTAAATTGGAATATACAGATGATAGAAGAATATTGAGAATGTATTCACGCCCAAAAATCTTATTAGCAAGTAATTACGAAGAAGCAATTGAGTATTATAATGATTTTAGCAATAATGTTTTAGCAATAATTTCAGACACTCGATTTCCTAAAGGAAATAAATTAGATAGCCAAGCAGGGCTTAAATTTTTGAAAACGGTTAGAAATAAATCTTTCCAAACGCCAATGGTCGTGTTATCAAAAGAGGTACAAAAAAAGAAAAGATATTTTAGAAAATTGAATGCAGTTTTTATTGATAAAAATTCTCCTGATTTTTTATATGAATTGAAACATTTTATTGTAAAACATTGTGGATTTGGAAAACTTAAATTTGATTCTGTAGGATCCAGAAAGAAAATAGTTGTAAATTCACTCAGAGAATTAAGAGATGTAATAAATAAAACGACACCTAAATCTATTAAAAAACATGCTAGAAACAATCATTTTTCCAATTGGTTAGCAATAAGAGGTTATTTTGATCTTGCTGATCTACTAAAACCAATTAGTTACAAAGACATTGAAAATCCTGATGAAATTAAATCAATATTACATAATTTAATAGAAAAACAATTAAAATTTCAAACAAAAGACAAACTTATTATATTTAATCCAATTTCGTATGATCCGGAATATAAATACGTAAGAATTGGTGATGGATCTCTCGGTGGAAAGGGACGTGGATTGGGCTTTTTAGTAAGTTATTTAAAGGATTATGATTTTCAGTCTCGCTACCCTAATGTAAATATAGATATTCCGAATTTTGCTGTTGTTGCTACTGATATTTATGATAAATTTATGGAAGATAATAATTTATTTAAAAAAGCATTGAAAAAGGAAAATGATGAACAAGTTGATAAATTATTTTTAAAAACCAAATTTAATAGAGATTTTAAGAATGATATTAAAATTTTTCTTAAGAACAATAAGAAACCATTAGCAATTCGCTCATCAAGTTTATTAGAAGATTCATTCTTAGAACCATTTGCGGGAATATATAGAACATTTATGCTTTCAAATAATAATGATCATCTTAATGTTAGAGTAGATAATTTGTTGAATACAATAAAATTAGTGTTTGCTTCGATATTTTCAAAAAAAGCAAAGTCGTTTATGAAGTCGATCGGGCATAGATGGGAAGATGAGAAAATGGCTGTTATTATTCAAGAATTAGTTGGTAAAAAGCATAATGATCGTTTCTATCCGACTTATTCAGGTATGATGCAATCTTATAACTATTATCCACAGCAAAAGTTAAAAAGAGAAAATGGTCTGGCTACAGTAGCTTTAGGATTGGGAAAAACAGTTGTTGAAGGAGAAAGGTCATTAAAATTTAGTCCAGCTAAACCAAAGACTATTCCACAGTTTTATAACAATAAATCAATACTGAAAAATTCACAAAATAATTTTTATGCACTTAAATATGATTTTAATAAATTTCCCAAGAAAGAAAGTGATAACTTAATAAAATTTCCTCTATCACAAGCCGAAAAAGATGGTGTGTTAGAATTAGTTGCAAGTACATATTCTCCACATGATAAAAAATTCGTGGAATCTTTGAAAGAGAAGGGGCAAAGGGTGATAACTTTTGCGAATATTTTAAAATGGAAAGCATTCCCTCTTGCTGATATTTTAAAAGATCTAAGCGAAATTACTCATAAGGGAATGGGTTGTGAAGTTGAATTGGAATTTGCATCAAATACAGTTATGAATAGTAAAATTATAGATGATTTTTATATTTTACAAGTTAGACCGCAAATTACTTATGACAAGACTGTCTCTTTTAATGAATATTCATATAAGAAAGAGGATCTAATTGCAAAAAGTAATATTTGTCTTGGCAATGGTGTAATTAATAATGTAAAGGATATTCTTTTTATTGATCCTGAAAAATTTGATAGTTCGAAAACAATAGAACTGGCAAATGAAATAAGTAAGATCAATAATGAATTTAGCACGGATAGGAAATATTTGTTAATTGGCCCCGGACGTTGGGGAACTTCTGATCCACTACTTGGAGTTCCGGTTTTATGGAATGATATTTCATTCGTAAAAGGTATTGTTGAAGTTGGAATTTTGGGGCATTATATTGAGCCATCATTTGGTAATCATTTTTTCCAAAATATTACTTCACTGAATGTTCCATATTTTACTATTTCACCAAATAATAATGATGGATATTTTGATAAAAAGTGGTTTAAAGAACAGAAACAAATCAATAATTCAAATCTTGTTAAACATATAAAATTAAATGATCCAATTGTAATAAAAGTTGATGGCAGAAAAGGAATTGGTGCTATTTTAAAATTTGCTGTCTGAAATTTGATATTCTCTACTTGATGCTGCTTGTTTACTAAGTGAAATGTTGAATTTACAAAGCTGTTTTATTCAAAATAAAAAATTATT
>LSCC01000069.1 GCA_001577215.1 Fidelibacterota bacterium TCS52 | reverse complement strand
AAATATAAATTACTTAAGTATAAAAACAATGTTTCAAAAGTAGAAATAAAATTGATCACTGGAAGACATCATCAAATTCGTGTTCAATTCGCAGAACGAGGAAATCCTATTCTTGGAGATTTCCGCTATGGCTCAAAAATAAAATTCGGAAACAAAGCATTAGCACTTCATTCCTATTCCCTATCACTAGCTCATCCTACAATAAAAGAAAAGATGACATTTAATTTTGAACCGGATAATTATTGGAAAAAATATTTTTAAAATTAATTATTCTACATTATTCAATAACGAATTTCACGAATAACTCAAATTGCTTGAATTTTTATTAATTTAAAATTAAAGAATGCTCATCATTTCTAAAGAGAATTTTTTTTAAAGCAGGAAGCTTGTTTCTTTGATATTTTTACAATTAATATATTTTACTTTTTTTTAAATTCTCTTTTCTTTCTTTGTGATCTTTGCCTATTCACTGCAAGCGAGCGTAAAATTTTCTTACTTCTTCAACACCAACTTCAAAAATTTTCGTTTACCAATTTTTACAACATCACCATTTTGAATATTTATTTCATTTAAGAATTCGGTAACTTTCTTTTTATTTATTGATATTCCACCTTGTTTAATGAGGCGTTTTGCTTCACCTTTTGATGTAACCATTTTAGCATCTTTTAAAATTTCTGGTAATAACACTTTTTCACTTAAACATTTATATTCTGGTATTTCGTCTGGAATATCTTTATTAATAACTAATTTATGAAATTCATCGGCTGCTTGTTTTGCGTCATCGTCTGAATAATAACTTTTCGTAATTTCAAATGCAAGATCATGTTTTACATCGCGTGGATTTTTACCTTTTTCTAAATCCTGCATTATTTTATCAATTTCATTAACACTCAAATCGCTTACTAATGTGAAATAGCGAATAATTAATTCATCAGGAATTGATAATATTTTTCCATACATCTCTTCGGGTTTTTCTGTAAGCCCTATATAATTATCCAAAGATTTAGACATTTTATTAATACCATCTAACCCTTCTAAAATTGGAAGTGTGATAATTATCTGTGGATCTTGATCGTATTCTCTCTGAATATCTCTTGCTAACAGTAAATTAAATTTTTGATCTGTTCCACCCAATTCAATATCTGATTTTACAGCAATACTATCATAAGCTTGAGCAAACGGATATAATAACTCGTGAACTGATATTGGATTCCCTTTTTTGAATCTGTTGGAAAAATCATCTCTTTCAAGTAATCTAGCAACTGTAGAATTTGATAACAATTTTATCACTTCTTCAAGAGACAATCTATTCAGCCATTCAGAATTATTTTTTATTTCCAAATCTTGAGTATTCAAAATTATTCCAGCTTGCTCAAAATAGGATTTCGCATTTTCTTGTGTCTCTTTAAAAGTCAATGCCGGTCGTGTTTTGTTTCTTCCACTCGGATCACCGATCATTGCCGTAAAATCTCCTACGATTAACACAGCTTTATGTCCCAAATCTTGAAATGCTCGCAACTTTTTCAGCACAACTCCATGCCCAATATGTAAATCTGGACGACTTGGATCCGCCCCTAATTTTACTCTTAATGGCTTTTTATATTTAATACTTTTTGCTATTTTTTTTTCTAATTCTTCTTCCGGAATTATTTCTTCTACACCTTTACGAATTAAATCCATTTGCTCGTTTAATTTTGGAAAATTCTTTGTCATTCCTATCATTCCCTAATATTTATTATTCAATTGTCTATCTATTGATCTTTTTGCATCGCGTTTAGCTATATCCTGTCTCTTATCATGTAACTTTTTACCTTTTACCAATGCAATTTCTACTTTTATATGATTTTCTTGCCAATAAACTTTCAATGGAACGATCGTTAATCCCTGTGTATCAACTTTTTTCTTCCATTTCTTAAGTTCCTTTTTATGAAGTAAAAGTTTTCTTAATCTTAAAGGTTCATGTGTTTCATAACCCGTGTGAGAATATGGACTAATATGAGATTGTACCAAAAATAATTCACCCTTAATAAATCTGCAGAACGATTCTTTAATATTCATTCTACCTTCTCGAATTGATTTTACCTCTTTCCCGATTAATGAAATACCGACTTCAAGTGTATCAATTATATGATAGTCATGAAATGCTTTTTTATTTTTTAATACAGTTTTTCCCATAGTTTATAATTTAACAAAAAACTTTTACTATTTATAGATATTTTTTTCAAAAAAAATTACTTATCAATCAGAATTCCCATTTAAGATCAAGCCGGCAAGTCCAAAACAAGTTATTAAGAAACTACCACCATAGCTAATAAATGGTAATGGTTTCCCTGTTACGGGTAAAAGTCCGATCGTCATTCCGATATTGATAAATACATGAAACAATAGTGTAGTAGTGCCTCCAATAATTAACATTGCACTAAATTTATCAGTATTTTTAAAAGCCATTTTATACCATCTATAAAACATTGTAAAAAATAAAGCTAAAATTACAAAAACAACAATAAACCCAAATTCTTCTGAGATCACTGAAAAGATGAAATCAGTATGTTGCTCTGGTAAAAATTTCAAATGCGTTTGTGTTCCATTAAGATAACCTTTACCCCAAAATCCACCGGAGCCAATTGCAATTTTTGACTGAATTACTTGATATCCTGCTCCACGTGGGTCTAAATTGGCATTAAATAGAGTTAATATTCTCTGTTGCTGATACGGTAAAATTCTATCCCAAATGAATGGTGTTATTATTCCAATAAGAATATTTCCAATAAATACTCCGGCAAACGACAATAAATTTGATTGATTAGCAAATATCACTACAGCTAAAACAACTCCCCAGATATAAAATACAGTTTGATTAAAAGCAGCAAAAATTGTAATTATTGGAGCTATTAATAAAAAGATATAATATAACCTAACACCACTTGCAAAAAGCATCCCACCAAATATCATCAACAAAATAATTGAAGTTCCTAAATCAGGTTGTGCAAAAACAATTCCTATAGGAATTAACGATATTATTAACGGAGGTAATACATATAAAAATGAATATTTTGAAATGTTTGTCTCTGTAAAATATTTTGCTAATATTATGATAAGAAAAAATTTCATATATTCAGCAGTTTGAAATTGAATAAATCCAAGCTTTACCCATCTATTTGTGGCTTCAGTACTTCCAGATGTAAAAAATGGTAAAATAATTAAAGCAACTCCAATTAAATATATAAAAATAGCATATTCTAATAACAATTTTTTATTAATAGAATATACAATAATAAAAATAATTATTCCAATACCAACCCAGACCATTTGTTTAATAAAATCATTAGAATCAGAAGGGGTTTTGTAAATCGTAGCACTATATATTGATAATAAGCTAATGGTTATTAATGAGAAAATAATTATTATACTATAAATATCAATTTCAGCAAATTTGTTTATTATTGTTGAATATTTATTTTTCATTATTATGTAAATTCCAATAATATTTATATATTTTTTTTGCTATCGGAGCAGCTGTTTTGCTTCCACCTTCTCCATTTTCAACAAAAACAACAATGGCATACGGGAAAGATGGCTTCTCAGAAAAACCAATAAACCAAGCGTGATCTTTACCATGTGGATTTTGAGCTGTTCCAGTTTTCCCATGGATATCCAAGTTTTCGACATTTGAATGTCGGCCAGTACCTTCTTCTCCCTGCATTACCCTCCTCATTCCTTCTCTAACAACATTCATTGAATGTTCCGATATAGATTCAATTTTTTCTTTTGGATATTTCTTTTTTTCTAATTCATTTTTTTTGTGATAGTAAATAGCTTTTACTAAATGAGGTTGAATATCAAATCCATTTGAAGCAATTATCGAAACATATCTAGCAAGCTGAATTGGTGTAACTAATATATCACCTTGACCAATAACGAAGTTTAATAAATACCCTTTTCCCCATCTGCCATAAGTTTTTTTCATATATTCTCTATCAGGAACATTACCGATTTTTTCGTTGGGTAGATCAATATCAGTTGGCTGGCCAAATCCTAAAATTTTACTATATTTTACCCATTTATCAAAATCTAATTTTAACATTAAATTATAAAAATACACATTGCAAGAATGTTCAATTGCGTCATATATATTTTCTGAACCATGCCCACTGCGATCCCAACAATGAAATATTCTTCTTCCAAACCTATAATAACCCGGACAATTAAATGTAAAGTATGGAGATATTACATCTTCTTCTTGAGAAGTAATCACAGCTACTAATTTATACACCGAACCTGGTGGATATTCCGCTTGGATTGCTCTATTATATAATGGATATTTAGGATTATATACTATATCTTTCCATTTCTTATCAGATAAGTTCGTTGAAAATATTTCGGGATTAAAATCGGGCATTGATGCCAAACTTAATATTTCACCATTAAGATAATTAATTACTATAGCAGCTCCCGATGTATCTTTTATTAATGATTCCACATAACTTTGCAAATCCCAATCTATTGTCAATATCAAATCATTTCCGGGTATTGGTTCAATTCTTTTTGAATATTCTTCACCAATATTTTGACCAACAGCATTTATTTTCATATATTTGGTTCCGTTTTGCCCTCTTAAAATATCCTCATATTCCTTTTCAATTCCTTTCCAACCAACGATATCCCCAGCTTTATATTTTTTGTTTTTTTTGACTTTTAAATCCTTTTTCCCAATTTGATTTGTATAACCGATTATATGGGCTACATTTGCTCCTTTTTTAATTTTTCTTACCGGCTTTGCAACCAGATCAATTCCTTGTAATTCCAAAATATGTTCATATAAATAAGTCAACGTTTGATAATCAATATTTTCCTTTAATAGTGCAGGAAAATAATAACCAACCATATTTTTGTTCATTGTATTTTTAAATTTAGATACAGGAACTTGGAAATATTGTGATAATTTATTCCATGTTTCTGGATATTCATGGATTTCTGCAGGATAAACGACTAAATTATAACTAGAATTGTTATATAAAATTACCCTATTATATCTATCTAATATCTTTCCACGTGGAGCTAAAATGTCAATTTTCCTATAAATATTCTCGATAGATTTGGAATACAGATCATAATATTTAACTATTTGCAAATCATATATCTTTATTAAAAGTATTGAAAACAAAATAATCATTGTTATTACAATTATAACAAATCGATTAGAATCTAAATCATTCTGAGAATGCATAATTATTATTCTCTATTTTTATTATAATAAAGAGCTAAATAATAAAAAGCAATAAATAATATACCAGAATAAATAAATTCAGGAAGACAATAATTTATAATAATCTCGCTTAATGAAAGCCCAACTCCCAACAACGAAATGAAGTTGAAAATTATAAAATAAGAAAATATTAATAAAAGCCCGATGCTAAATAATAGTATATTCTGAAATCGTCTATACCTTTGCACAAATTTAACAAGTATAAAAACAAACAATGTCTTTAACAATGGGGATAATCCAATTAATGGGGTTAACATTAACCAATCTTGTATTAAACCAAATATAAATCCTAAAAATATTAAATATACAGGAGACACATATAAAACAGCAATCAATAGAGTAATTAATATTAAATCGGGTTTTACTCCTAATATTTCAATATATTCATTAAAAAATATCTGTATTAATAATACAGCCAAAAAAAATAAAAATGTTAAAATATTTTTCTTCATTACTTCTTTAGTATTAAAACTTCACTAATTTTATAAAAATCGACACTAAGTTTACCTTTTAATAAATAAGTAAAACCATTTGGAGAATTTTTTACTTCTTTTATTACACCAATAGCAATCATTTGTGGATATATTTCCGAGAATCCTGAAGTTACCACCAAATCGCCCTTTTTTATCGAAATTGAGTTAGGAATATCATTAATTATAAATTTTTTACCACCGTACCAATGAAGAATACCCTTTACATCTGATGGAAGTATTTTTGCACTTATATAAAAATTCATATCCGTAACTAATTGAACTAAACTCGTTTTATTATTAACAGCAATTACTTTACCAACAAGACCATCTGGGACAACAATAACATCATTTTTTTTAACATTATTTATTTTCCCCTTATCTATTAAAATTGTATTAACATTTTTATTAAGCCCTTTTGATAATATTGTAGCTGGAATTAATTTGTAATTTGATTGTTTTTTAAAATTTAGGATTTTTCGTAATCTATTATTTTCTTTTTCCAAATTTATATAATTTGCAGTTCTTATATTTAATTTGACTAATTTTTTTCTCAATATTTGATTTTCTTTAGAGGCAGAAATCAAATTTTTAAATATAATTATCGGTTTTTTTATTGGAGTAATTGCTTCACCACAAAACGACCTTATATTATTAACTACCGGGTGCTCATTTTGTAATAAAATAAAAAATGAAATTATTACAAAAACAATTGTAATAATTGTAAAGTGATTATCAAAAACAAAGTCATAAATTTTTTTAAACATTTAAATAATAATATCAGAATATAATTTTACGTTTTCCAATATTTTCCCTGTGCCTTGAATAACGGTAAGTAACGGTTGTTCAGCAACATTCACAGGCAATCCGGTTTCTTTTCTTATCAATTTATCTAATCCATTTAATAATGCTCCGCCACCGGTTAATATTATTCCTCGGTCTAAAATATCAGATGATAGCTCGGGAGGTGTTTTCTCCAATGTTTTTTTAATTCCAATAACAATACTTTTTATTGTCTCTTCCAGACTTTCTGCAATCTCATTTGAAGATATTTCTACTGTTTTTGGTATTCCATATACTAAATTTCGACCCTTTACAGTAATGATTTTCCCCTTGTCTTTCATTGCAGAACCAACTTTCTTTTTTATCTCTTCAGCGGTTCTTTCACCGATCAACAAGTTATATTTTTTTCGAAAATAGTGAATAATATTAGTGTCCATTTCGTCACCAGCAATACGAATTGATTCTTTAGATACAACTCCATTCAAAGCAATGACTGCAACTTCAGTAGTGCCACCGCCAATATCAACGATCATATTCCCAATCGGTTTACTAATATCAATTCCCATTCCAATTGCTGCCGCTACTGGTTCTTCCACTAAAAATACTTGCCGAGCATTAGATTTCTCTGCACTATCTCTTACAGCTCGTTTTTCTACTTCGGTAATTCCCGAAGGAATACATATGACCATTTTCGGTCTGGCAAACCTAGAAATTCCCATTTTCTTAATAAATCCACGTAACATCCCATCTGTCATTTCAAAATCGGCAATAACACCATCTTTTAGAGGACGAATTGTTCTAATATTTGGATTCGTTCTACCTACCATTGCTTTTGCTTCCAATCCAACTGCAATAATCTTTTTGCTAGTTGTGGATTGTGATACAATTGATGGTTCATTGATCATTATCCCTTTATTAGTCATATATACCAAAGTGTTTGCAGTACCTAAATCAATTGCAATATTACCTGAATTTTTTTTAAAAAATGAAAAGTTCATAATTTTTCCTATTTCTTTCTAATGTTATTTTATATATTTTCAACAAATTAACCCAAGTAAAAATATATAATAATTTATTAAAATATTAAAGAAAAAATTAATAAAAATTTATTTTTATATTTAAACGCATTTGTACTAATTTAATTTTAATTATTTTGCTGATTTTTGACTGCTAATTGTTGAAATAGTTTATTATATTTTCTTTTTGAGCCACTCAAGGGAATCGAACCCTCGGCCTATGCTTTACGAAAGCATTGCTCTACCAACTGAGCTAAAGTGGCGCTATTCACACTATCAATAATACAATTTCAAAAATAAAAAAACACTAATAAAATTATATTCTCATAATTATAAAACATACTCTATAAATCAATGTGCTTCATACCAAGAATCACCAATCCCAATATCCACCTTTAACGGAATTATCAATTTATAAGCATTTTCCATATTGGATTGTACAATCTCATTTATTGCTTCCAATTCATCCGGATGTACTTCAAAAACCAATTCATCATGAATTTGCGAAATCATTTTTGATTTTAATTTTTCCTTATTAAACACATCACTTATTTTAATCATTGCAATTTTAATAATATCGGCTGCAGTTCCCTGAATCGGCATATTTATTGCTACTCTCTTCGCTGCTTCCTTTAAATTATGATTTTCACTATCTACATCAACAATCTGTCTTTTTCTTCCAAATAAAGTACCAACATATTTTTTTATTTTTGTTTCTTCAATTATTTTATCAATAAATGTTCTCACTCCGGAAAATTGTTCAAAATAATTGTCTATTATTTCCTGAGCTTCTTTTATTGAAATATTCAATTCATTAGAAATTCTATATGGGCCGGCACCGTACATTATTCCAAAATTTATCACCTTTGCTATTTGCCTCATATTTTTTGTAACATCTTTCAAATCTACATTATTAACTAATGCAGCAGTGCTGCTATGAACATCCGCATTATTCTGAAATGCTTCAACTAATTTTTCATCTTTTGACATATGAGCCATTATTCTTAACTCAACTTGACTGTAATCTGCAGAAAGAATTCTCCATCCATCTTTTTGAGCAATAAATGATTTGCGGATTTTCCGCCCTATTTCCGTGCGAATTGGAATATTTTGAAAATTTGGATTTGTAGAACTTAATCTTCCGGTAGCAGCAACGGTTTGATTAAAAGAAGAATGAATACGATTGGTCTTTGGATTTTTTAACTTCGGTAACGCATCAACATAAGTGGATTTTAATTTTATTAATTTTCGATAATCCAATATTATTTTGGGTAAAATATGTTTATTTTTTAGCTTTTCTAAAACGAATTCATTTGTAGAATATCCGGTTTTTGTTTTTTTAATCACCGGCAACTTCAACTTTTTAAAAAGTATGTAACTCAATTGTTTTGGACTTTTAATATTAAATTGTTCGCCTGCGCTGTCGTAAATTTCTTTCTCCAGTTTTTCCAAATCTTTAGTCAGTGAAATACTCATTTTTTTTAAAAAATCAATGTCTAAATATACACCATTTTTTTCCATTTGAATTAAAACACTAATCAATGGAATTTCAATATCATTGAAAATATTACCTAAATTTTCATTTTTAATTTTTTCATTTAGAATTTTATATAATTGAAAGGTGATGTCTGCATCTTCACAGGCATAAAAAGATATTTTATCCAGCTGTACTTTCTCCATTGTTATCTGTTTACTTTTCTTCTTTCCTATCAATTCTTCTATTGGTTGCATTTTATAATGTAAATATTTTTCAGACAAATTCTCCAATTTATATGAATAACTTTCCGGATAAAGCAAATATTCTGCAACCATAGTATCAAATTCTATTCCATTTAAAATTACTTCATATTTGGATAATACAATCGCATCATATTTAATATTTTGACCGATTTTTTTTACTTCAATATTTTCCAAAATTGGTTTTAACTTATCAACAACAAATTGCATATCATCTTCGGCAAATAAATTTCCTTCTTTATTAAAAAAGTTAAATGGAATATAATACGCTTCCCAATCTTTCCAAGAAAATGACATACCAACCATATTTGCCAAATGTGGATCTTTATTATCTGTCTCTGTATCAAAAGAAAATATCTTTTGATTATTCAGCTTTTCAATAAATGTTACAAGTTTTTCTTTTGTGTCAATTGTTTGGTAATTTTGCTTTTTCGGTTTACTGTTTTTTTCAAGATCCAAGTGATCTATCAGAGAATAAAACTCCATCTTTCGTAAATATTCAACTAATTTTTCATTATTATATTCGCTAAATTTAATATTATCCCAATCAGAATCTATCTTTACTTGAGTATCAATTTTTACCAACTTTTTACTTAATTTTCCAATTTCACTATTTTCTGATAATCCCTTGCGAATACGAGTATTTGTTTCTTTTTCTGCATTATTGAAGACATTGTCAAAAGAACCATATTTTTTTAGCAACTTTACAGCTGATTTTTCACCAATACCGGGAACTCCGGGAACATTATCAGAAGAATCTCCCATCAAGCCCAACATATCAATTACCTGATCCGGTTTAATTCCCCATTTTTTTTCTACCTCTTTTGAATCGTAAATTTTTAGCCCTTTTCTTCCGGTTGCCGGTGAATATAGATAAATATGCTCGTTGATCAGTTGCATAAAATCCTTATCTCCAGAAACAATAAAAACATCCATTTTTTCTTTTTCGCCTTTTACTGCCATCGTTCCTATAATATCATCTGCTTCAAATCCAGCAAGCTCCAAAGATGGAATATTCATTGCTGCCAAAATATCTTTTATCCAATTAATTTGCGGACGCATTTCAAAGGGCATCTTTTCACGGGTTGCTTTGTATTCAGGATACATTTTATGACGAAATGTCTTCTCTTTTGCATCAAAAACAACTGCAAGATATTCCGGTTTTTCGTTATCTATGATCTTCAAAATTGAAGTCATAAAACCATAAGTAGCACTTACATGCCTTCCATCACTTGTTACCAATGGATTACGGATCATAGCAAAATGTGCGCGATAAGCAACTGCCATTCCGTCAATTAAAAATAATTTTTTTCTACTAATGACTCACCTCATATTTATTATTTAAATATATAATAATTATTTAAAATTCGGAAAAGTAATTTGGATAAATTTTTTAATAAAAATATTTTATATTTTGTGAATATGAAAACAAATTGCTACGCTCAGTAAAATAATAAAAATTTTACCTTAACAATTCGGCTAAAACCGATTTTGGTAACCATTTTAATCCACGAGTTGAAACTCGTGCAATTGATTTATTTTTTAAAACTTCGAAAGTTTATTCTATTTAATCTTACAAATTATCTTCTATCGTTTTCAATAATACTTTTATATCTTCTTTTGATAGTTTCCCATCTTTACTGAATAAAACTTTACCTTCTTTATCAAAGACAACGATATCATTTGAATCATCTTTTAAATTCCATTTTTTCACAACATATTTTTTATAATCTTTAACATATATTGTATTAGGGAATTTCTTTTGTTTCCTTTTTAAGATCAAAGAAATAGCAAAATTCGGTTTCCAAGTTGCCGCATAATTTACAATTGCAACTGAACTTTGTTTCTCTTCCGGAAAATCTTTTGCTTTAATTGCATCTGCTGCCGGATCGTTCAAATCAGATTCATCCGGATCTGCATAAAATACAACCCAAACCTTTCCAACCAATTCATTACTGCTCCAAGGTGTCCCATCAACTCGTTCTCCGATTTTTCCTTTTAGATCAATTACCGGTGGTTTTTCTCCTAATGGCAATTCAGCGAAAACATTTGTTACCACCAACACAAATACCAAAATAAAAATCACTTTCTTCATCACATCCCCTCCTTTAATTAAAAACTACTAATATATTTTAATTTAATTTCCCTATTGAATGACTCTACATTTTCACCAAAGATCAGATTGTTAAAATCGCATTCTACATAGAACTCTTCGGAAATTCCTATTCTTATTCCTGCATTTAGAAATCCTGATCCTCGTGTTATTTTAAAATTATCCACATCGCAATATTTTTCATAATCAATAGCTGAATCATATTCGACAAATAATCCGAATTGAGGACTTATTTCCCAACTGATTCCCATAAATAGAGATGGAACTCTTATACTATCCGGCTGTTCGAATGAATAATTTATTCCCAAATGTAATCCAATTTGACTATTGAATATTGTTTGCCAATTTTTACTGGCAACTGCATAAGCTCCCAATGAACGAATTTCATATAATCCAAGTGAATCAATATATTCTCCATAACCCTGCGAATTAAATCCCACAGCAACACCGGGATAATTGTTCCCTTCGTCTAATATTCTGAATTTAGCAAGCACTCCTGGTTGTTTGTTCCAAATTATCTTTTCATTCCCAATTACTCTTCCGCCTCCGTAGGAAAGTCCAATATCAAAACGATCAGATATTCCTACCTGAATTCCTCCTAATACACCACCGCGAATTGCAAATCTCATTTCTGTAGAAAAAAAGCCTTTTCCAAGTGTACCGGCAGTTGGTGTGTTTATAAGATCCACGGGCACAAGAAACTGCTGACTAAATATTATCGTTGTCAACAATGGTAATAGAATAAAAATTTTAATAAAAGTTTTCATTTTTTACCTCTTATTTTTTAAAATCACTCTTATTGTACGTATATGATCTTACCTTACCATCTGAATCAAAAACAATATAGAGATCTTTAGTCTCCAGTCCTTTGAATATTTTAAAATGATAATATCCATAAGTCCACGCTGTATTTCCGTTGTCAATTCCAACTCGCCAAGGATCGCCTAATATTTTTTTAATATCCGATTTTAGTGTAACTCCAATTTCAATTTTATATACATTTTTACCGTTAAAATCCGTACCAATTGTCGCACAAGAGGTTAATAAAACAATAAACAATACAACTATAATTGTGTTCTTTTTAGTCATTTTAATTTTCATAATATTTCTCCATTATTTATTATTAAATTACAATTTTTATGTCTTTATGTTTAGATAATTTTTCGAAATGTTGCAACCGAGTTTTTTCGTCTTCAACTACGATATTTAGATTAACACTAGTATATTTTGCCAATTTACTTTTTTTTGAAAAATCAATTT
>LSCC01000068.1 GCA_001577215.1 Fidelibacterota bacterium TCS52 | reverse complement strand
GTCAGTAATGAATCTGTGCTATTTGAATTGTTTGATCTTGGTAAAAATACTATCATTGACAGACGATCATTTTCATAAGGCAATTCAATTATTTGTATTTTTTGATTTTCTGTATATTTAAAATGTTCTGTCTGATGCATCATCTTTGTTTTGATCTTTTCATCATTCGATAAATAGAAATTTTCCTCTTTTGTGTAGCGCTTTTTAAATTGGTTTTGCCAATCTGCAAGAAAATAAATGGCATTTGTTAACACCAACTTAGTCTGACTGGAAATCAAACCTTTGGGAATTAGATCTGTAATTTTATTTTCTGTGTTTTCACTTGCCCAATTATTTATTTTTATGCGACACTTTTCCTGTTTATTTGTAAAATCCATTCCGTTAATAGCACTAAGATATTTGGTTTTAACTAACTTTTTATAATCTTCCTTAATTTTAAAATCACTCTCCACCCAAATTGCATTTGCGGTTTTAAGCACCAAGTTTTTTTCTGAGTTGTCAAGATCGTTCATGTTCTGTAACAAATATTGAAATGAATTGTGAACTAATTGATCGTTTTCTAATAAAAATAATGCCCTCCGCATCTGATCTTTTGTTTCTCCTTTTGCTCCGCCGTAAGTCATTGTCAACGCAGTGGAAATGCTATATGGAGAAATAAAAATATTTCCATTACCATTTGTTGACAATTTGTTGAAAATTTTTAAGGCAAATTTATTATTCCCTTCTATCAAATTTCTTTTTGTTTTTAAATTAACTTCTGTCTCTTTACAAGCAAGTGAAAATACTAATATTACTAATAATAAGAATATTGTTTTTATTTTCATCATTCCCCCTTTAACTAATGTGATAATTTAATCAATAATTGTTACAAAAAAAATATTTTAATTATAAGATAAGTGAAAAGACTACAAAATAGTTATTGCAATAAAACATCCGATTTTCAAGCACAACATTACCCGATTTATGATTTGGATAAAAATTATTGTTCAGTTCTTAGAGTGGAATCTAATATCAAAAATGATCTGTCATTAAGCCAAAAAGTATATAAAAAATAGATAATAACAGTTAGATAATAGTATCTTTATAAAATTTATCATCTTTATCGGGATAATCACTCATAAAATGTAAACCGCGACTTTCTTCACGACGAAGTGCCGATCGAATTATTAAATATGCGATTGTGGTAAGGTTTCTTAATTCTAATATACTATCTCTAACTTTTGTTCTTTTATAATAATTTTCTATCTCATCATAGAGCATTTGCGTTCTTCTTAATGCGCGATTTAAATGTGGTCTTGATCTGATTATTCCAACATAATCCCACATAATATTTTGCAACTCTTTTGTATTGTGTTTTATCAAGATCCATTCATTTGGATTTAATTTCCCATCATCTTTCCATTCCGGAATTTCTATGTTTTCAAACTCATTTTCAAACTTCTTATTTAATATTTTCAAAGCAGCTCGATGACTGAATATCAAAGCTTCCGTTAAGCTGTTGCTTGCCAATCGATTTGCACCGTGAATTCCCGTATGAGCAGTTTCCCCACTTGCATAAAGATTGTGCATAGAAGTATTTCCGCTCATATTTGTCATTATTCCACCGCAAATATAATGAGCAGCAGGAACGACAGGGATCATTTTTTTGGTGATATCAATATTAAGATAATCAATACAGTGTTTGAAAATTGTTGGAAATCTTTTCTTCACTTCAGAGAGATTAAGTGATGTCATGTCAAGATATACAAAATCACTTCCATCTTTTTTCATCTCTGAATCAATCGCACGAGCAACAATATCTCTCGGTGCAAGCTCCAATCGTTTGTCATATTTTTTCATGAATTCAATTCCATTACCATTCTTTAACTTTCCACCAAATCCTCTCAGTGCTTCGGAAATTAAAAATGGTTTGTTATGCGGATCATATAATGCTGTCGGATGAAATTGAATAAATTCCATATTGGCTATTCTGACACTCGCACGATATGCCATCGCTATTCCATCACCGGTATCAACTTCCGGATTTGTTGAATGTAAATATACCCTCGCTGCCCCACCTGTTGCCAACATCGTAAAATTCGCCCTAAAAATATCTACATTATCACTTTCTTTATCTAAAACATACGCACCAAAACATACATTAAAAGCAGATTGCAGATTATTCCTGACTTGATGTTCGGTTATCAGATCAATAGCAAACCTATTTTCATAAATATTAATATTGGGATGATCTTTTACCTTTTTTATCAGCGATTCTTCGATTTCTTCACCTGTAGCATCCGCTTTGTGTAAAACTCTTCTTTGAGAATGTCCGCCCTCTTTTGTCAGATCATATTCGCCATTTTCTTGTTTTGTAAATTCAACCCCCCAATCGATCAATTCCCTGATCCTTTCAGGTCCTTCATTTACCAAAGCATCCAACGAATCATTGTGACACAATCCAACTCCGGCGATCATTGTATCTTTTTTATGCTGCTCGCTGCTATCATTTGAGGACATTACTGCCGCAATTCCACCCTGTGCTTTACTCGTATTGCAATCACTCATTTTGCTTTTAGTGATGAGATTTACATTTCCGGAATCGGCAACTTTTAATGCAAAACTTAATCCCGCAATGCCACTTCCGATCACGAGATATTTTGATTTATTAATGCTCATTATTCTCCCTGTTAATATTTTCCCATATTGTAATTTATAAAAACTTTTTGTATTTATAAATAATAAATGAAATATATTTGGAATTGGAAAATTTCAGCTTAAATCTCAATCTTAATTCTTGACATTTGAGTAATTCGTTGCAAAAAATATTATTCATGTTCTAATATAAATATTAAATAAAAATTGTTGTAAAAATGAAAAATAAATTATAACTTTTTGAATATGGCATGGTTGAATATAATAAAAGATAGTTTTTCAAATCACATTATTTTTAGTGTTGGATTACTTCTGATCGCCGGATATTTTTTTGGCAAATTGTTCGAGAAACTTAAATTACCAACAATAACCGGGTATATAGTCGCGGGAATAATTGTTGGGACTTCCGGGTTGGAATTAATTCATGAGGAAAATTTTAAAAGTTTAAATCTAATATCCGAGATAACACTATCTTTTATTGCTGTGATAATCGGCAGTGAATTTTCGTTTCATAAATTGAAAATTTACGGCAACAAAATAATAGTTTTAACTTTAAGTCAAATGATCCTGACATTCACTTTTGTCTTTCTGGGATTCCTTGCATTTGGTTTTTCAATTTATATCTGCTTACTCGTAGGAGCAATTTCGGCGGCAACTGCTCCGGCAGCTACAGTGGTCATAGTTGAAAAATTAAGAGCAAGAGGTAAATTTGTCGATTATCTATATGGTATTGTTGCATTAGATGACGCCGGAACAATTATATTATTTTCATTGTCCTTTGCCTTGTCTGCAACTTTGATGGGCAATTCTGATATTGCTTTGAGCGAAACGGTTATTCATGCCTTAATTGAAATCGGAATTTCAATATTAATTGGTACGGTTGCGGGAATTATTATTCATTTAATTGCCAAAGCGAAAAAAAATGTCAATGAATTAAAGATCATCTCTTTGGGGATCATATTTTTAGCCACTTCAATTAATCTAAGTTTACACTTTTCACCACTCATCTCAAACATGACAATAGGTGTGGTCTTGATAAATTTAGATATAAAAAATATACGAATTTTTGAATCGATAAAACCAATGACATCTCCCTTGTATGCAATATTTTTTGCCGTTGCGGGAATAGAACTTAATTTACAATTATTTTTGAACTGGAATATTTTATTGATGGGAATTATTCTAATTTTATTAAGAGGAGCTGGCAAATATCTCGGAATATTTTTACCCTCATTTCCACTGAAGGTTGAATCAAAGATCAGAAATTATTTAGGATTAGGTTTATTTCCTCAAGCCGGTGTTGCGATCGGGTTAGCTGTATTTGTCAAGGGTTCTGAATTATTTGTCAACTCTTCTCAAGCTATCCAATTGGAAATAAATGAAATGCTCAATTTATTGTTATTTTCTGTATTCATTAACGAAATTATTGGACCATTTCTTGCAAAAAAAGCGATAATGAATAATTTAAATAGGAGAATTTAAATGGGAATAGAAACAGTCCTAAAACTTGAATGTTGTGAACCAAATTTTAAGGCGAAAAATAAAGATGAAGCGCTGCACAATATCAGCAAATTACTAAAACGATATACACCAATTAGCAAAATATCAGACGATGAGATCTACAAGGCACTTAAAAAAAGAGAAGATGCAAGCTCGACAGGATTTGAAAACGGGATCGCTATTCCCCATTCACAAATTGAAGGATTGAGCGAATTCGTAATAGGATTATTCATAAATAAAAACGGAATAGATTTTTATGCAATAGATAAAAGAAAAACAAAAATATTTGTTGTTATAATCGGTCCTTCGGGTGCAAAAGGTGAACATCTGAAACTTCTTGCACAAACATCCAGAATACTTAAAGAACCAAATGCTATTGCAAATTTGTTAAATCAATCGACAAAAATTGGTCTATATGAAGAATTTTTAAGAAATGCAAATCCGAATATTCCAAAGAAATCCAAAAAAGGTAAAAACAAATTAATGATACTAACGGTTAGAGATCTGGATATTTTACAAGATATTTCAGAAATATTTATTGAATATGGAGTTGAAGAAGCAACGAGTATTAATAGTGAAGAGATGGAAAATGTATTAGCAAAGACACCACTATTTTTTGGATTTTTTAATTTTACCGGTTCACAAGATGGTGGAAGTAAAACAATATTCATTAAAATAAATGAAGATCATATTCAACCATTGATAAATGAATTTGAAGAAATATTTGGTGATTTGAATTCATATTCCGGTTTAAGCGTTATGGTTCTAAACATTGATTATGAAATAGGAGTGTAGTTCTTTATTTGTAATAATCCGTGTATTTTAGTATGGTTTCATTTTTCTTTTTTATGTAAATGAATATTTACTTGAATTAGCATAAAAAAAGCTTAGAGCGTTGAAATGCCAAACGCACCATATTCAAACCGTTAAATTTCGTGAAATAACCAAAGCTTATCACAATAACTCACCTGTTCCGTAGCGAATCATATCGGAAGTTAATTATCTCCATAATCTCCAATTTTTTATTCATCTAATCTATCATAGATCAAATCACCGGGTTGATGTCTTAAAAAACGAGAAAGGATATATTTGGCAGAAATAACGCTTACGATTATCACGCCGATTATTAATATCAATTGCATCCAATTGAAATATCCCAGAAAAGAATACAATTCAAAATTATTATTAAAAATTACCTGAAGAGAAATAAACGAAATCAACAATCCCAGCAACAATGTTTTAACAATAAAGTCAAAAACGATTTTTTGATAAATTGTTTTAATAGATTTTTTTGATGCACCAAAAGCCAACAATAGTCCCAATAATTTTCTTATTTTATGTAAATGGACATACAAAATATATACAACATAAATTGCCAAGAAAAATAAGATAATAATTATAATGCTTATGCCGAGCAAGTTCGTCAAGGCAGCTACGGAGTTATAATTTTCTAAATTTTCTATTGATTCTAAACTTAATTCATAGCCAAATGTTTTTAAAAGATATTTTCTAAACTCAACGATCTTATTCAAATTTTTAAGTTGAACAGAAATGCCATTATAGAAAGTTCTTTTAAATGAATTTTCTATATTTCCCGTATTTCTCTCTTTTAATGGATAATATCTGAAGGCCTTCAAATCATCTGTTTTAACACTCACGGCAGAAACGAGAGAATCAAAAGACGAATTGGCAAATTTTTCCCATTCAGATAGATCTTTTACATATCCGATCTTCAAAATGAATTGATCCTTTTT
>LSCC01000067.1 GCA_001577215.1 Fidelibacterota bacterium TCS52 | reverse complement strand
CGCCCTGTGAAATAAAAGCACACTCAAAAAAAATTCTCTGAAAGAGAATAATAAAAAATAACAAGTGAATATTATGGGGTGCATTAACCGCCTGGTCGCATTGGAGTGCTCGTTACAAATTTTCACAATTTTTTCTGTGTTCCTTGTGGTTAATCTTAATAAAAAAACTCAAAATACTTTTTGTCTCTTAACAATAATTAAGTTATATTTAGTAAACAAATAAAAGAAAAATTATGCCATTACATAAAAAAGAGACACAAAAAAAAGCGAAACAATTTGTTAAACTATTGAACCAAAAAGGATTCAATTCGAAGATAGATCTTGATTCATATCGTGACTATTTAGTTAAACTAGTAATTTTCTACAAAGAAAAATATTTAGGTAAAGCAAGCATTTATTACAGCCCAAAAAAGAATTCATATAAATTGGTTACAAATGAAATTCAAACAGAAAATTTTAAAGAAGAAATAGAAGAACTTTGGAACGAAAAAAAAGAAAAAACTAAAATTAAAATTAGTAATTCAAATACTCCTCACATATATATTGATGGTTCGTTTTTTAAAAATACCACTTCTTATGCTGCAGTTGTCATACAAAATGGAAAAAACATTCACGAAGAATCGGGAAAATTAGCTAAAAAATATCATAAATATCGTCAAATTGGTGGTGAACTCTACGCCGTGAAAACCGCCATTGAATGGTGCAAAAAAAATAAATTAAACAATGCAATTATTTACTATGATTATACCGGTATCGAAAAATGGGCTACCGGTAAATGGAAAACAAATAATTCATTTACCCATTCATATAAAAATTATATGAATAAAATAAAAGTAAACATAAAATGGGTCAAAATAAAGAGCCATTCCGGCGATAAATGGAACGAATATGTCGATCAATTAGCAAAAGATGAAATATTAAAAAAATAAATTAAATACATTTAAACAAAATGCCAAAATTCAAAGTAGTATCAAATTTTCAACCAACCGGTGATCAGCCGGAAGCAATAAAATCACTTTCAGATGGATTAAAAAATAATACTCGTTTTCAAACATTGCTTGGAATTACCGGCAGTGGCAAAACATATACAATGGCAAAAGTAATAGAAAAAATTCAGAAACCGACTTTAATATTATCACATAACAAGACATTAGCCGCACAATTATATGGCGAATTCAAGTCGTTTTTTCCAAACAATTCAGTCAATTATTTTGTCAGTTATTATGACTATTATCAACCTGAAGCATATATGCCGGTTTCTGATACATACATTGAAAAAGATGCCGATATCAACGAAGAGATAGATAAACTTCGTCTAAAAACAACAAGTTCATTATTGGCAAGAAAAGATGTGATTATTGTTGCTTCTGTCTCTTGCATTTTCGGTCTGGGATCTCCTGAAGATTATAAAGAACAAATAGTCATCTTAAAAAAAGGCGAAAGTTATTTAAGAAAAGAATTATTTGAAAAATTTATCTTTATTCATTATTTAAGGAATGATATCAGTTTTACACGAGGAAATTTTAGAGTCAGGGGAAATTCTGTTGAAATATTTCCGGCTTATTCGACCAATGCCATTCGTTTAGAATTTTGGGGAGATGAACTTGAAAATATTTCCGAAATAGATCCGTTAACAGGAAATGTAATTGAAGATCTTGACTATACTACGATATATCCCGCAAGACATTTCATTACAAATGAAGAAAAGTTAGAATTAGCAATAAAAAATATTCTCGAAGAAATGAAAGAAAGAGCAACCGAATTAAGAAAAGCAGATAAACTTTTGGAAGCACAGCGAATAGAACAAAGAGTTAATTACGATATGGAAATGATAAGAGAAATTGGTTATTGTCCCGGAATCGAAAATTATAGTCGTCATTTGACATTTCGTAAACCCGGTGAGCGACCTTTCACCCTGTTCAATTATTTTCCTAAAGATTTTAATATATTTGTTGATGAATCACATGCAACTATTCCGCAAGTAAGGGCAATGTATAATGGTGATCGAGCGAGAAAAAAAGTTCTTATTGAATATGGTTTTCGTTTAAAAAGTGCATTCGATAATAGACCATTAAAATTTGATGAGTTCGAGAATTCATTGCAAAATACAATTTTTGTTTCTGCAACACCGGCAGATTATGAATTAGAAAAATCAGATGGTGTCATGGTCGAACAAATAATTCGTCCAACCGGTCTGCTTGACCCTGAAATAATTCACAGAAAGTCCGACAACCAAGTTGATGACTTATTGGAAGAAATTCGTATAAGAGTAAAAAAGAAAGAGAGAGTATTAGTTACAACTTTGACAAAGAAAATGGCTGAGGATCTTGCTGATTATCTTAAAAATCTCCAAATAAAAGTTCATTATTTACATTCTGAGATAAATACCTTGGAAAGGATTTCCATATTAAGAGATCTTCGTATCGGCACTTATGATGTAATTGTCGGAATTAATTTGCTTCGTGAGGGATTGGATCTACCAGAGGTTTCATTAGTTGCAATTTTAGACGCCGATAAAGAGGGATTTCTACGATCAGAACGCTCACTATTTCAAGTATCAGGAAGAGCTTCTCGAAATGTAAATGGTAAGGTTATCTTTTATGCAAACAAAATGACAAAATCAATGAAAACAGTAATGGATGAAACAAATCGCAGAAGAAAGATACAACAAAAATATAATGAAAGACACAATCTCAAGCCGAAAACAATATATAAATCATTGGATGAAATCAAAAGCTCAACTTCAGTGGCTGATATTAATGAAAAATATTCAACCAAAAAGGAAGATGAAAATAAAAAAGAATATAAACACAAATCAAAATTAGAAATCATAAATTTGATTGATGAATTGACAATTGAAATGAAAAGATCCGCGGAAAATCTGCAATTTGAAACAGCGGCAAAAATTAGGGATAGAATCAAAATTTTAAATAAAGAATTAAAAAAATAATTTTTTTTAATTCTTTATTGCATTTTAATAAATATTTTTCTAATTTAAATCATTGAAATGGAAAGATTAAAATTTAGGAGAAAATAATGAAGAATTTTTTAATGTCAGTATTAGTAGTTGCGATTTTTGTTGCTTTAGGTGCAATGTATTGGTACCAAACAACATTTGACACAAGAATGATGGATATGAATAGTAGAGCTGAAGCCATTGAAGGGAAATATCAATCATTTACAAAAACACTGCATATTTTAGATATGAAATTTATTGGGCGTGCTAAACATGTACAAACAAATAAAGACAACATCACTCAATTATTCCAAGATCTGGATGATTTTAAAGATAAACATGCAGAAGATCTATTTACAATTAATACCAAGATTGATTCATTAGGAGCAATTGTTGATGCAAATAATCGCAGTGTAAATACACAAATTAAAGCCCTAAAAAAGACAATCCAAAATTTACGAACTACAGTTAGTCAAAATAATATTGCGACTACAACCAAAGTTCAAAAAATTATAAGAGATATTAAAAGCGTTGAAAAAAGATTAGACAAAATTGAATTGTTAACTGGAGATGAAAAAAAAGAGAAAAAAGGTCTTTTTTAATCTCTTAATAATTAATTTTAATAATTACATCTAATTTTTTATTAACGAATTTTTATTTTTTAATATTAGTTGTAATACAATTCCAGAAACTATTAAAAACAATCCAATTATAGTTGAATTTTTAATAGTTTCTTTTAGTATATAGTTAATAATTAACAATGAAATAAATGGTGTCAAGTAAATTATATTATTTACTATTGCAGTAGATTTTGCTGATTTTAATGCAATAAGCCAAACGAAAAATGTAATGCTCATTTCAAATAATCCTACATATAAAGCAGGAATTAATTCTGTAATTGTGGGAATAGCTATTGAATAAAACATAACATTTGTTATTAATGCATAAATACTTCCAAATAAAAAGATGAGGAATAAAGCAATACTCATATCATAATTTATTTCTCTATTTATAATCCAATAAACAGCCCAAATAAATACACTTAAAAAAGCATAGATAACTCCCTGAATATTAAAGTTAATTATATTATTAAAATTTCCTCCACTTATTACAATATAAGCCCCGATGAAACTGATAAAAATTGCAGAAAATTTTAAAATTGAAAGTTTCTCTTTTTTAATTATTACACTTAGTATTACTATTGCAATTGGCCAAGTGAAATTTATTGCTTGAGCAATTTGAGCCGGCAATAGATCATAAGCCATAAATAATATACTATAATAACCAAATGGTACCAATAAACCTAAAAAGGCAAATAGTAAAAAATCTTTTATTTTTAAATATTTAAAGTTGATGAGTTGTTGTTTAATTATAACTATTATAAATAAAATTATTGTAGAAAATACCGAAGAGTAGAACATTAATTCAAAAGGTTGTAAATTTCTTAATGCAATTTTAAAAGCTGTGGCAACTGTTGACCAAAGTAAAACCGCAATTCCCGCATATATTATTGCTTTTTTATTTTCCATAACCTACTAATTATTTTCCCTTAAAATATTTTAATTGTTTTTCCTTTTAAAAGATAGTAAAATATTTTATTTTTAGATAATAAAATTTGAGATAATTTTAATGGAAAATATAAAGAGAAAAATATTAAAATTGAAAGACGAATTAAATCGTCACAATTATCGTTATTATATATTAAATGATCCAATCATTTCAGATTTTAAATATGACGAAATGCTTCGTGAATTAGAAGCTTTAGAAAATAAATATCCGAAATTCAAAACACTCGATTCGCCTACTCAAAGAGTTGGAGCACCTATACTTAAATTTTTTAAACCACTTGAACATCGCACACCGATGCTAAGTTTATCCAATGCAAAAGATCAGAACGAAATTGTGGATTTTTATCACAGAATTCTAAAATTATTAAAATTGAATAATGTTGAATTTGTTGGAGAAACAAAATTAGATGGAATTGGTGTTGAATTGATCTACGAAAATGGAATTTTTACTGCAGGTGCTACGCGAGGAGACGGTTATATTGGAGAAAATATTACTCAGAATTTAAGAACCATTCGTCAAATTCCACTAAAATTATTGGGAGATAATATTCCTGAAATTTTAGAAGTTAGAGGTGAAGTGATAATTTCTAATGAAAATTTTCAGGAATTAAATAGGAATCGAGAAAACAAAAATGAACCATTATTTGCAAATCCTAGAAATGCAGCTGCCGGTTCATTAAGACAATTAGATCCAAAAATCACAGAAAAGCGACCTCTTGAAATTTACATATATGCATTTGGAGAAATAACCGACAATAATTTTGAAACACATTGGGATTTTCTAAAACAATTAAAAAAATGGGGTTTCCCAACTAATCCATATAATAAAATTTTATCTGATGAAAAGGAAATGATCAAATATTTTAATAAAATGGAAAA
Source organism: Fidelibacterota bacterium TCS52 (assembly GCA_001577215.1). Classification (GTDB taxonomy): domain Bacteria; phylum Fidelibacterota; class Fidelibacteria; order Fidelibacterales; family Fidelibacteraceae; genus TCS52. Next base: position 8,605 of record LSCC01000067.1, on the reverse strand, counting down.
TGATAGAAATACACTTCCTTATGATATCGACGGAATTGTATTGAAAGTTAATTCACTCGATCACCAAAATAAATTGGGTACAAGAACTCGAAATCCTCGCTGGGCAATTGCGGGTAAATTTAAACCTAAACAAGAGATCACACAAATTATCAGCATCGATGAACAAGTTGGCAGAACAGGTATTATCACACCTGTTGCAAATTTAAAACCAGTCAAGATCAGTGGTGCAACTATTAGTCGTGTAACTCTTCATAATCAAGATGAAATCGATCGTAAAGATATTCGAATAAATGATTTTGTCATTGTTGAAAGAGCCGGTGATGTCATACCTAAAGTTATAAAAGTTATAAAAAAGAAAAGAACGAATAATACCAAAACTTATAAATTACCTAAAAAATGTCCCGTTTGCAATTCCCCTGCTATTAAAATTGAAAATGGTGCTTTATTAAAATGTTCTAATATTTCATGTCCAGCTCAACTCAAAAAAAGTATCGAACATTTTGTATCAAAAAAAGCAATGGATATTGCCGGAGCAGAGGCAACGATGAACTTACTTGTTGAAGCGAAATTAATTTCAAATGTAGCTGAATTATATGATCTAAAAGAAGAAGATCTGGTAGAATTAGAAAGATTTGGGAAAAAATCTGCTCAGAATTTAATTAAATCAGTTGACAAGTCAAAAAATACTTCACTTCAAAAATTAATATATGCCTTGGGTATTCCAAATGTTGGTGAATATACGAGTAAATTATTAGCCAAAAAATATGGAAATTTTAAATCATTATTAAATGCAAAACAAGATGAATTGGTTGAAATCGAAGATATCGGCCCGATTGTTGCTGAAAGTATTTTGACATTTGTAAAAGAAGAAAAAAACATAAAAGTAATTAACTCACTATTTCAACATGAAATTAACCCGACTTATGATAATTCAAAAAACGAATTGCAAAAATTAAAAAATAAAACATTCGTTCTGACAGGCACTTTAGAAAATTATACTCGTGATAAAGCAAAATCTCTGATAGAAAATGCCGGTGGGAAAGCGACAAATACCGTAAGTAAAAAAACCGATTATTTAATAGCTGGAAGTAATTCCGGCACAAAATTAAAAAAAGCTAAAAAACTAAATATCAAAATTTTAAATGAAAGTGAGTTCAAGAATTTATTTTCTGAATAGAGCTTTCGCTACTTTTCTCTATCCATAAAAAAAATAAATGTTAAAGAAAATAAAAAAAGTTACTTATAAAGACATTGGAATTGTAAATTTTGTTTCAAGCAAACGTGCGAGACGAATTAATATTTCAATCAAACCATTTAAAGGAATAATAGTAAAAGTTCCGCTAAATGTATCGTTTAAAAGAGCTAAAAAGTTTGTACTGAGTAAAAATAGATGGTTGTCCAAACATCTTCCAAAAATGAAAATAAAAGAACATAACTCAATACAATTAAATAAAAACAATCCAATCACAAAAGAAAAGATCATTAATAAAATTATCAAGCGAACTATCGAATTGGCTGATAGATACAATTTTAAATTTAGAAATTTGAAAATTAAAGATCAGAGTACAATTTGGGGAAGTTGTTCACCTAAAAATAATATTAATTTAAATAGAAAATTGGTTCATCTACCTGACCATCTAATCGATTATGTGATATTGCATGAACTAACTCATACATTAGAAAAAAATCATAGCCAAAAATTTTGGGGAAAATTAGGTAAATTTGTAAAGAACCCAAAAAAGATGAATAAAGAATTAAAACGATTTCCAATTGTGTAGAAAATTGAGAGTTTCACTTTTCCTTATTGTTGTAAAGATTTCACGCAAAGTTCGGAAAGATAAAAAAACGTAAAGTTTGTTTTTTATTTTTGATTTGATTTTTTACTTTTCACATTTTACTGAGATTCATTTTTAAATATTTTCCTGTAATTTCAGGAATTTCGTGCTTAAATTAATCCATGAAATCTGTGTCCCTATTAAAATACCCATTTTCAATAAAATATAAACATTGTTGAAATGTATCTTCATAAAATAACATCGGTGTATGAGAATGTTCAAGAATAATAAAATCCTTCGCTCCTTTTAAATATGTTTCATCTACTCTTACTTCTCCATCATTATCGGCATCAATAAATGGATTATATCCTTTATCATTTTTTTTACCACCTGCAATTATTCCAAATTCACAGTCAGGTGAAGGTAGTGATTTATAATGTGCATCAGAAGTAGCTAACAATTCCTGTCCGGGCGTTTTTGTTACCCATTTATAAAAGAAAATGTTATCCAATGTATCTGCATATTCAGATCCATGATTTGGTGGAGCTATCATTACCCATCGAATGATCTTTAAAGTAGAATCATAATTCTCCATTTCTCGTCCTACAAGATTTCCCATACTATGACTCACCAAATAGAATTTCCTATATTGTATATTTTTGTTTAACCATTCTGCAAAATCTATTCCTTGTTGGTGAATATTTCCTTTAGTTGAATGATATCCATAATTATATGTTTTAAATCCGACATCTTGAAATTTATTTTCCAGTGGTTTCATGATCAATGGATTACTTAAAATACCATGAATAATTACTACAGGAATGTTTTTATCAAGATCATTACTTTCTAATTTTCCATTTAAGATAATAAAACAAATAAAAATGCTTAATAATATCTTTTGAAAAATTTTCATAGGATGTATTCTTTGTCTGAGATTTTTATTATTTGATTATATTGCACTGATTTTTCTTAAGAAATCAACAGTTTCTGTAACAGCAATAATTGTTTTATCTATATCTTCTTCTGTATTTTCTCTTCCTAATGAAAATCTAATCGAACTGTGAGCTTGTTCAGCTGATACATTTAAAGCAATTATAACATGACTAGGATCTAACGAACCGGATGAACATGCACTACCGGTTGATATCGCAACTCCGTGCATATCGAGTCGCAGTAAAATCGCTTCTCCTTCTATATCGTTAAATGAAATATTTGTTACATTCGGTAATCGCTTTTCAGAATGTCCATTTACAGAAATATTTGAGATATTTTTTTTCAATCCAGATTCTAATTTATCTCTCAAATATTTTATTTTTTTTACATCACTGTTCATTTCCAAGTTTAATTGTTTAATTGCTTCACCCATAGCAATAATGCCAATAGTATTTTCTGTGCCTGCTCGCATAGAATTTTCCTGATGTCCACCGCTTATCAAAGGACATAATGACTTTGTTCCCTTTCGGCGAAATAATACACCAATTCCCTTCGGTCCGTAAATTTTATGACCTGACAATGACAAATAATCAACACTCATTTTTTTAAGATCTACAGGTATTTTCCCAATTGCTTGTACAGCATCCGTATGAATAGGAATGTTATTCTCATTTGCAATTTTTGTAATTTCTTCCATTGGTTGAATAGTTCCAATTTCATTATTTGCATACATAATTGTTATCAATGCGGTTTCTTTTTTTATCGCATTTTGAACATCTTTTGGATTTACTAAACCATATTCATCTACAGGTAAATATGTAACTTCTACATTTTGTTGCTCCAAACATTTTAAAGTATTCATTACGGATGGATGTTCGATCGCTGAAGTAATTATGTGTGTATTTGAAACGTTACAAAAAGCGCAACAAGAGACAGCTCCTTTAATAACGGTATTATTCGCCTCTGAACCACCGGCTGTAAAAATTATTTCATCCGGATCACAATTTAAAAAATCGGCGATATTTTTGCGTGCATCTTCTACCATTTGCCTTACTTTTCTACCAAATTCATGTTGTGAACTGGGGTTGCCATAATCATCTAAAAAATCAATAATCTTTTCCTTTACTTTTGGGTGTAGCGGCGTAGTTGCATTATTATCTAAATATATCATTTTATTCACCTGAATATATATCTTTTTCATAAAATTTCTTTACATACTTATCTACAAGTTCTCGCACTTCCGGTTCACATTTTCCACAAGCTGTGCTAACTTTTGTTCTTTTTTGCAATGTGTCAAAATCCTTTACACCTTCAAGTACTTCCATTTTGATTTCATCTTCAGTAACATTTAGACAATGGCAAACAACGCGAGATTCTTTATCTGTATTAATTTTATCTGCTTGTCCTGAATTTCGATAATAATCCTTAATTGCTGCTCTCAATGCCTTATCACCCAAAACAGAACAGTGAATTTTATTGGGCGGAAGCCCACCTAATTCTTTAATAATATCATCAGGTTTGATCTTCATTGCTTCTTCTAATTCCATCCCATCATTCGCTGTAACCATTTCTGAAAGCATTGAGGTGGAGCCAATAGCACTTGCACAACCAAAAGTTTTCCATTTCAGATCATAAATTCTATTATCTTTGACTTTAATATAAATTTTCATCATATCACCACAAACGGGTGAACCATTTTCACCAACGCCATCAGCTTTATATTTTTCTTCTGAAATTTTTAAAACATTTTTTGGATTAAAAAAATGTTCTTTTACTTTATCAGAATAATTCCAATTTGTATCATTCATATTATCTCTCTTTATTTTAATTAATTTTATTATAAATATTTCTTATATCATTTGCAACTATTTTAATAGGATTATTTGCCATATTATGAGTATTTAAGACAGTTGCAATATTATTCTCTATAAATTCTGTATCTAATTTTTTACCAATTGTCAAATCAAGTGAAATCAACCACTCATAAAAGTCATTCTTTTTTATGTCCAAAAAATCAAAAAGTTCATTTAAATCTTTTGTAACAGCTGGATAATATTTTTTCATTACAGTTTTCATTACAATTCCATTTGCTAATCCGTGTGAAATACTATATTTATTCGTTACCGGATAACCAATTGCATGCTGCATTGTTGAGCCCGTCTGTGCAATAACAATTCCACCCCAAAGTGAAGCCAGCATAAGTTTCTCTCTTAGTTTAATATTTTCAAGATCATTTATCGTATTTTTCAAATTTTCAAATATCAATTTCACACCATTGAAGATCATAGGATACACAATTTTACTTCTTTTTTTTGAATATAATCCTTCCAATAAATGACTCAAAGCATCAACGGCAGTATCACGAGTAATTATTTTCGGTAATGAAATTGTGTATTTTGGATCTAAAAATGAAAACTTGGGGAACATTAAAGGTGTACCAAATCCTACTTTTTTATCAATATTAGAATCTGTTATCACACTGTATTGAGTTGCCTCTGTTCCGGTTCCGGAAGTTGTTGGAATTGAAATTATCGGATAGGCATTTTTAATTTTTTTAGAATTATATATTTCTCTATTTTTTAACTTATTTCCTGCAATAACTGAAATTGCTTTTGCTGAATCAATCGGACTCCCACCACCAACACCAATTACCATATTACAATTATTCTTTAAAAAATATTCAGCTCCCTCGTGCACCGTTTTTAATTTGGGATTTTCTGTTATCTTATTAAATATTTCATATTCTATTTTTTTATTTTTCAATATTTCTAAAATATCAGTTTGAACTCCACTAACTATTGCAGATCTTTTTCCTGTAACTATTAATGGTTTATCATTTACATCAATATTAGAAACTAAATTATTCTTTAAACAATCTTTTCCAAAAAATATATTAGTCGGCATAGTATATTTAAACATTTTTAATTACCTTTTATCAATTAATAATATTTTTTCCAAAAAATGTATCTCTTTCAATTAAAACATTTTTTAATTTGATCCATCTGTCATGATTGAGTCCATATTCACCCAACAAATTTTTCCCATTCCAATTTGGTTGGTGAAAATCCGAACCACCCGTAACAATTAAATTAAATTTATTTGTAATACTTAATATTTCATTCAACATATTTGATTTATTTGTTGGATGAGAAAGTTCAATTCCATCTATTGGATAAGTAACAATTTCTTCCAAAATATAATTATTTTTATACAAACCAGGATGTGCTAAAATAGCAATGCCACCCGCATTATGAATTAAATTAATTGCATAATCTAACGTCATTTTTTCTTTTGGTACATATGCGGGACATTCATATCCAATGTATTCAACAAATGCTTCTCTCATTGTATTAACAAAACCGGCATTTATTAAGGCCTGAGCGACATGTGGTCTTCCTAGAGCTGTATCACCACCAACAATATTGAAAATTGTTTGTGGTAATATTGTCATTCCTATATCATTTAATTTTTTACATATTGTATAAATTCGCTTTTTACGGTATTTTTTATATTTATTTAAATTAAATAACATCTCTTTATTTTCAGTATCAAAACCATAACCAATAATATGAATATCTTCGTTTCTGAAACATGTTGAAAGTTCAACTCCGGTAATTGCCACTCCTTGAAAATATTGTTTAAATTCATTGAATCCATTTATTGTATCATGATCGGTCAATGATGCAACTGATATGTTATTTTCATTAAGACACCTTGCCAAATGTTCAGGAGTAAATTTTCCATCAGAAAAAGTGGAATGAATATGCAGATCAGCATATATTTGATTTTGTCTTTGAGCTATTTTATTTTTTACAGTTATCATCTATTTTCTTCTATTTAACTATTTGTATTATTCTTTTTGCAATATTTTCTGAATCTAATTCAACCTGTTTGATTAATATTGATCTTTCACCGTGTGTAATATACTCATCCGGAATAGAAAATGAATGTAATTTTGAATTATTTTCATTGTTTTGCATGAATTTTGAAACTAAGTTTTCTAATCCACTATTTGGATTTCCCTCTTCAATTGTAAAAATATTTTTATGATCTTTCACAACTTCACCTAAAACAATTTTATCATAAGGACGAATAAATCTTGCATTGACCAATGTAGCATTTATATTTGAATTACTTAAAATTTTCAATGCCTTTTCGGCTTCTTTTACCATAGTTCCTATCGCAATAATTGCAACTTTTTTCCCTTTTTTCAAATATTCCCAAGAACCTAATTTTATAGGAACAACTTTATTTTTAGGATCATATCTAACACTATTATCACGCGGATAACGAATAAAAAACGGTTTATCTTTTGATTTAACTGCCAAATGCATAAGAGATCGTAATTCATTGCCATCTTTAGGAGCTGATAGTACAATATTTGGGATCATCGATAAATATGAAAGATCAAAATTTCCATGATGTGTAGGTCCGTCAGCACCAACTAATCCGGCTCTATCACAACAAAAGATCACAGGTAATTTCTGTAAACTTACATCATGAATAACGTTGTCAATTGCTCTTTGTAAAAATGATGAATAGATCGATACAATAGGTTTTATTCTACTTGTTGCAAGACCGGCTGCAAATGTAACTGCATGTCCTTCAGCAATACCTACGTCAAAAAATCGTTTTGGATATTTTTTCGCAAATTCTACTAAACCGGTTCCTTCTTTCATAGCTGCTGTTATCCCAACAACTTTTGGATCCTTTTCTGCTAATTCAATAATTGTTTTACCAAATACTTCGGTATAAGTTGGTATTTTCTTTTTTGGTATTTCAAATTTTACCTTCTCCCCCGATATTCCGTGATATGTAGTAGGATCTGCTTCTGCTTCCAGCAATCCTTTTCCTTTTATTGTCAAAATATGAACCAATATTGGTGTATTTATCTTTTTCAATTTTGTCAATATTTCTATTAACTGAGGAATATCATGACCATCAATAGGTCCAAAATATCTCAATCCCAATTCATCAAAAACAATTTTTGGAACAAAAAGATTTTTTGCACTTGACAATATTCTTTTCATTCCACTTCGAATATAATGTTTTTCACCATTGAATTTTTCTGTAAATTTCCAAATATTATCTCTTAATTGATTATATGCAGGAGCTGTAACTATTTTGTTTAAATAACGAGATATTCCTCCAACATTACGAGATATTGACATTTCATTATCATTTAAAATCACCATCAATTGTTTTTTAAAACGACCAATATTATTCAATCCTTCCCAAGCTAAACCGCCTGTTAATGCACCATCTCCAATGACAGCAATAACTTTATTTGTTATATTTAATAGATCATTAGCAATTGATATTCCTAATGCCGATGAAATTGAAGTGGAAGCATGCCCAGCACCAAAAGTATCGTATTCGCTTTCTGATCGTTTTAAAAACCCACTTATTCCACCATATTTGCGAATCGTTTTTAATTCTTCTTTTCTTCCTGTTAATACCTTATAAGAATATGTCTGATGACCAACATCCCAAATAATTTTATCATCCGGTAATTCAAAAACATACAATAAAGCAATAGTCAATTCTACAACACCAAGTGAAGGAGCTAAATGTCCACCAGTTTTACTGATTACATTAATTATATAATCTCTCAACTCATCGGCTAATATTTGTAGTTCATCTATGGATAATTTTTGGACATCTTTTGGTTTGTCAATTTTTTCTAATATTTTATATTTCATAATTCACCTTTAACCATTTTATAAATCTTATAGTTTACAAAATTATTTTATAAATAGTAATATTATTTTAATAATTTTATTTATACCAACCAGAATAAAATATTTTTTATATTTAATTTAGTTAATATTTTTTTTATTTTAGGATAGTAAAGAGAAAGTGGCTTTTATCTGATATAAAAGAATCAGAATAATTCA
>LSCC01000066.1 GCA_001577215.1 Fidelibacterota bacterium TCS52 | reverse complement strand
CACCGCTATTTAAAAGAGGGTAAAAATACAGTAAGAATATTTCTCTCCGGAGATAATACAACAGAGGGAAATACAATACTTCTTGATTGGATGAAAATTAAATACGATAAGGAATTTGTTGCATATAATGACATTTTAGAATTTCAAGTTCCGCAAGGATATAAAAAAGGCAATTATTTATTTGAACTAAAAAATTATTCCTCATTGAAAAACGCTATGGTTATTAAAAATGAATTATGGTGGATACGTGATTTGACAGTATATAAAGATAATAATACAAATAAATATTCAATACTATTTCAAGATAGCATTGTAACAAAAAATGAGAAATATTATACAGTTGGCGAAAATGGAATTAAGAATGTGGATAGCTTATGTTATGTTGATTTTAATGAGCCTGAATTAAGATATACACATAATGAAGGTGACTATATTATTATTTCTGATTCGGAATATTTTAGCGAATTAGAAAGATTTATTAGTCTGAAACAAGAAAAAGGATTTAATCCTATTATTTATAATATTAATCAAATTTATGATGAGTATTCCAATAGTAATCTATCTCCATTTGCAATAAAACACTTTTTAACTGATGCGTATTATAATTGGTCTAATAGGCCAAAATATGTTTTGTTAGTGGGAGATGTTACAACCAGAGGTAGAATAGATGAATCAATTAAATGGTATATTCCGACAATGTATTATCAAGCTGCACCATCTAAAGGTGGAGTATTAACTGATGTTTGGTTCAGTGACATAAATGATGATTTTTATCAAGATATTAGTATTGGAAGATGGCCAGTTCGTAATAAAGATCAATTGAATAGGATGATAGATAAAACAATTGCTTTTGAAAATCTGACTACAATAAATAGTTGGCTAAATAAAAACGTAATGATAGCTGGATACGAAGATGTCTTCAAAGGTGAAACAGAAAGCTTGATAAATGATATTGTCCCGGAATATATGCAAACTGATAGATATTATATTTATTCAACAGAAAGTGGACCATATGCAGGAAAAGCAGGTGGGATAACGGAAATGTTTAATGATGGTAGGGTAATGATAAATTATTTTGGTCATGGAGGAGGAGCTAACTGGAGTGATAGAAATGTTTTCCCTATCGAAGATACTCAATATTTAACAAATAAATTAATGCCTACTATGGTAAACTCATTAACTTGTTATTCTTTAACTTTTGATTCTGAAAGATCTATAGGTGAAGCATTAATGCGAGCCGAGGGTGGAAGTGTTACATTTTTTGGATCTTCTGGATGGGGATATATAAATAATGATTACTGGCTTGCTCAAAATATATTAGATCAAGTATTTAAAAAACAAATAAGTATTGGAAAAGCAATTCAACTTGGGAAATTATATTATTTTATTTCAAATTTGAATCAATACAGAAAAACTATGTATTATCAATTCAATTTATTAGGTGATCCTTCACTAAAATTGCCAATTGATTACACACCTCTTGAATTGACTTCGTCAAATAAAATGGTCAATCCGGGAGATTCACTAAAATTTTCTCTTCCACAAGAATCAGCTTTATATGGTTCTTATGATGTGACTTATGATTCAACAGTATTACATCCAATTGATGTTAATTATAATGCTATACCAATGAATTCTAAAGTTCCTTTATATCACAATGAAAATATTAATTTTATTAATTCAGATGTAGAATACAGCGTTAAAATACCTGAAAATATTAATGCTAACAGAGGTGATATCTCATTATGTATTTGGAACGAAAATAATTATCAAGCTTCTCATTTACAATTTTCAATTGGAAGTTCATATATTGGAGAGCCGAGTTTTTATCCAAATAGACCAAAAGTTGGAGAAGATGCATATGTTCAAGTAAATATTGAAGATGTTGATGGAATAAATAGTGCATATTTAGATTTTAGTTCCAGCGATCAAAATTGTGAGTTAATTGAACAGAGTGAGAATAACTATAGAAGTGACAACTCATATAATTGGGATGAAAATAATGGCAAAACTTTTAAAATTATTGTTGTTGATACGAATAATGACACAACAACATCTCGAGAACACAACTTAATTCCATCCGAAATATTTGATATTGAAATCAAAAATTATGATATTGTAAATGGAATGAGTGAAATAGAAATACGAAGTAATTATAATGAATCTTTTGATGTTGAACTAGTTACTACCACGCTTTCTGATAAAATAGGCATTAGTTGTGATACTTTAACAGTCGTAGATGATAGCAATAGCAGCATAAATAAAGCTTATAGCAGTATATTACCGCCTTGGGGAGATGTGGAGATCGAAGTTAGAATTAAACCTTTGATCGATATAAATGAAGTAGATACGACTAATAATATAGATACAATAAGTATTGAAAATTATTGGATAAATGAAAATACGGAATTAAATTTTAATTTTAATGATTCAATTTTTACTTCATTGAAAATAATCCCTAAGGAGAATAAATATAAAGCATTTATTAAACCATTAGAATGTGATTTTAATTTAAATGAATTTGGAGCAAACTTAATCGGTAATAGGGGATTGAAAGTAATGACCGAAAATGAAATTGAGTTTCAAATTAATTTAAATTCACAAAATATTAATATTGATAGCACAAATTTTATTTCTTGGTTATCACTTGATTCAAGTAAATTTCATTGTAAAAAATATTTAGAAGATAATAGTGATAAATTTTTTAATATAAATAAAGCAGGATATTATATTTTTGCTCAATCTATTGATAATCTAGCTCCAAAAATAAGATTAAATGTTAATGGTGGAAAATTATTGACAAATAGTTATGTTGCAAATAATTCACGATGTTCAGCAATAATAAATGATAATAATGGTGTTAATCCCGAATCGGAATATTGGAAAATTTTAATTGATGATATGGAAATAGATCAATCAAATGTAGTTATTTTACAAGGGAATGATATAAAAACACTTGGATTGAAATTTAATTTAGAATTGGAAAAGGGTGATCATACGTTACAAATGCTTGCTACTGATATTGTTGGTAATGAATCATATTCCCAAAAATATCAAATTAATTACCTTGAAGAATCAAAGGTCATAGATTATGGCAATTATCCAAACCCATTTGCAATCAAAACATTAATTATTTATGAGTTGACTGATCAATTTGAAAATCTAGAAATAAATATTTATACATTAGCAGGAAAAAAAATATTAACAATCGATCAATATAATGCCGAAACAGATTTACTTTTAAATAATATTGGTTATCATGAGATACCTTGGAATGGACGAGATAAGTATAATAATTATGTTGCTAATGGTGTATATTTTTATGAAATAAAAGGAATTATAGACGATAATGTTAAGAAAAAAACCGGAAAAATAGTGAAATTAAGATGAAAAAAATAATTTTAATTATATTAATAAAAGTAATATATTTATTTGGAGGTAACTATGGTGATGCTTTTATTCATGCAAGTAAACCTGCATCTATGGTTGGATTGGGAAATATAGGTGTTACTCAGGTAACAGGAATTCAATCTATATTGTTAAATCCGGCAGGTTTATCTCAAGTTAACCAAAATGAATATTTTATTCAATATAATAATTTGTTTGGGTTCGGGTATCAACATGGTTTAGGAATGATGACTAAATATGGTAATAAATATTATCTTGGAGTAACCTGGAATAGGGTAGCTGTTGATGATTTGACTGAAAGGATAAATTTATTTGAATATGACTTGGAGGAACGACGAACTTATGTAAGAGAACATTTTGGTGAAGGAGATAAATTCTCCGATGTGGAAAATGTAGTTCATCTCACATTTGCAACTAATTTTACTCATATTATTAATGTTGGTTGGGCTTATGATAAATTTAAAATTGAAAATCCAATTGGAATTAATATTAAATTATTATCTAAATCTATTAATAATGGGCAGGGAGCGGCAAAAGGGGCAGGAATTGATATTGGGACAAAATTTATAATTCCCGGAAGTGAAATATTTTCTATTTCTAAATTTGGAGATATTATTGTAGGGTTAAATTTAGAAAATGTATATCAAACACCAATAATATGGTCAAGTGGACATATTGATATGGCAAAAATGAAATTAAATTCAGGAATTTCTTTACAACAACCGATAAAATTTTTTGACAGCGTAGTTTGGATTATGTTTGAAAATGAGAAAACAAAATATGAGAGCAATTATAGATATGGTTTTCAATGGAGGTTTAAAAATCTACTAGATCTAAGATTTGGACAAGATCTTTTAAATTATAATATTGGATTTGGATTAAAATTGCCATTGAAAAAATATCATATTAAAATAGATTATTCCTTAGAAAATCACCCATTAGATATGGTTCATAGAATTTCTTTAACTTTATATGGAAGGGAAAAAGATGTCAATAAATAAACCATTACTTTTGTTTTTATTATCTCTTTTTGTTATTGCCTTTCAATGTAATGATGTTGAAAATCCCAATCCGCCGGAGATACCTAAAATAGTAGCAAAATCAATACCTGAAAAATTCACAGAAAAGGGTATTGATGCTATCGAAGAACAAGATGCAATTATCATTCAATGGGAAGCAAATTCTGAAAAGGATTTAGAGGGATATTATATATATAGAGCTGCAGATACAATAAACATAAATTCTGATGATAAATTAGAATATTCTAAAATAGTTACTATTTCGGTTAATTATGTTAATCCGATCGCTACTGCAACAGAATATATTGATTACGAAGTGTCGAAAAAAATACAATATTTTTATTATATCCGAGCATTCAACCAATCAGAAAATGTAAGTGATCCTTCAGATACGATTTCATATAAATTGGCTGGTAAACCAAGCTTAACTTGTCCACAAGGAAATGTTTGTCCTGAAGATGGTAGCATTGCTTCACAAAATCCAACTTTTTCGTTCAAATATTCTCCAGATATTGATTATGGAATAAGTTATTTCATTATTAAAGTTGCTGACATTAATGGCGATTCCCTGTGGTGTTATGGTTTTCCAAGAGAAGGATATGATGGTAGAAATCAAATAATAAATTTTAATGAAGATGGTGGCAGTTTAGTTGACACATTGACGTCAGGAGGTCAATATCAATGGAAAATAGATGCAATTACTGCCATTGGTTACAATACACCAGAAATAGAAGGGGCAGAATCTGCTTGGATTCAATTTAAAGTTAAGGAGAATTAATATGAGAAAAAAATTATTTATAAGTATCTTACTATTTGTTTCTATTAGTTTTGGGCAAAATTATTCATCTGGTACTGGTTTATCGCCAGGATATGATATTAACTCTAACAAATTGACATTTCCCGTAAAAATTTGGGGGGAAGTGGTAAGACCCGGAATTTATCAAATTCCTTTGGGTTGGGATATGATGTCTGCTTTATCACAAGCGGGAGGTCCCACATTAGATGCAAAATTGACTGATGTAAGAGTACTTAGAGCAAAATTAGGAAAGGGTGAAAAAAATGTATTGATATTTGTTAATGTTAGAGAATATATAGAAACGGGAGATCAATCATTATTACCGGAGATCAGAGCAGGAGATACGATTATGATTCCACCAAAATTTGGTAAAAGAGTTGGAGAGTTTTTTAATAGCTTACGAGGATTAATGGCTATTGTACAAACAGCAGTTATGATAGAATATTATTTTAATAGACCTAATTAATTACAATGAATTATAAAGAAAAAAGACAATGGGGAAGTTTCGAAATATTAATTGATAATGAAAAATACAAAGTTAAAAAACTCATTGTTTATCCAAAACAGAGATTATCTTTACAATCACATAAGAGAAGAAATGAACATTGGATTGTTACAATTGGTGAAGTTAAAATCATTAATGGTAATAGTGAGAAAAAATATATTTCTAATGACCATATATATATTCCAAAAGGAAATAAACACAGAATAGAAAATATTGGAAATGATAATGCAGTGATTATTGAAATTCAAACAGGTGAATATTTTGGAGAAGATGATATAACTCGCTATGAAGATGATTATAACAGAGCATAAAAAAGGAGTAATAAGTTATGAGCAAAAAACTACAATATAAAGTTGCTGATATAAATTTAGCAGAATATGGTGAAAAAGAGATTGAAATTGCTAAGAGTGAAATGCCGGGATTGATGGCTATTAGAGAAAAATATGGTAAAGAAAAACCATTAAAAGGTGCAAAGATTACAGGCAGTTTACATATGACCATTCAGACCGCAATGTTAATTGAAACACTTGTAGAACTTGGTGCTGATGTTCGGTGGGCAAGTTGTAATATTTATTCAACTCAAGATCATGCTGCTGCTTATATAGCAAAAAAAAGAATACCTGTATTTGCTTGGAAAGGTGAAACATTGGGAGAATATTGGTGGTCAACAAAGCAAGCTTTGTTATTTAATGAAAATGAAGGTCCGGATTTAATTGTTGATGATGGTGGCGATGCGACTTTATTTGTACATGAAGGATATAAACTTGAAGAGGAATATAAAAAAACGGGTAAAGTTCCAAAAATAACAACAGAAAATAAGGAAAAGGCAACCCTGCAAAAAACAATTTTAGAAGATATAAAATCATATCCAAATAGATGGCATAAAATAGCAGAAATGTTAAGAGGTGCTAGTGAAGAAACAACAACTGGGGTACATAGATTATTTCAAAAAATGGAAGAAAAAACACTATTATTTCCAGCCATTAATGTAAATGATTCTGTTACTAAATCAAAATTTGACAATTTGTATGGTTGTAGAGAATCATTAGCAGATGGGATCAAAAGGGGAACTGATGTTATGGTAGCCGGAAAAAATGTTGTTATTTGCGGATACGGTGATGTTGGTAAAGGTTGTGCTCAATCTATGAAGGCATACGGAGCAAATGTTACGATTACCGAAATAGATCCAATATGTGCAATGCAAGCTGCAATGGAAGGGATTACTATTAAAACTTTAGAAGAAGTAGTCACAAAAGGAGATATTTTCATTACAGCAACAGGAAATTGTGATGTAATTAGAACTGATCATATGGAAAAAATGAAAAATAATGCAATCGTATGTAATATTGGACATTTTGATAATGAAATACAGGTAGATGAACTTTATGCATTACCCGGTGTAAAAAAGATCAACATCAAACCACAAGTAGATAAAATATTATTTCCCGATGGTCATTCAATTATTCTATTATCTGAAGGCAGATTAGTCAATCTTGGGAATGCAACCGGCCATCCTTCTTTTGTAATGAGTAACTCATTTACAAATCAGGTGTTAGCACAAATCGAATTATGGCAAAATGATCATGAAAATAAAGTTTATTTTTTAAGTAAAAAATTAGATGAGTTGGTTGCTAGATTGCATTTGAAAAAATTAGATGTTAATCTAACTAAAATGACTGAAAAACAGGCGAAATATATTGGTGTGGATAAAGAAGGTCCTTTTAAACCGGAACATTATAGGTATTAAGACAGAATAATTAAACATAAAGGAAAAAGATCACGATATTTACTTAAATATTGAGTAAACATTATGGAAAATTATTTTAATTTTAAAAATTCACAAAGATTAGATAGACATTCAATTATTATTTTGTTTAGTTTATTTATTTTGTTTTTTGTTATTGTCGTTTTGTTTAATGTATATTCTTTAATTCATCAAAAAGCAAATGATTTAGATAAGGATAATGTAGTTACAATTGAAATTCCTAAAGGAACTAATTTTAATGAAATAGTTCAAATTGTAGATGAAAACAATTTGATAAAAGATCGCTGGAAATTTATTTTAACAGCAAAATTATTAAGGAAAACGAGAAGTATTCAAGCTGGGAAATTTAAAATCAAAGGTGGGATTAACTATGTTACATTAGTTTATAAATTGGAACGTGCTACGATTTTACAAAAAAGAATTACTATTCCTGAAGGAATGGAGTTGATCGAAATAGCAAAGATTTTTGAAAATAAATTACAAATTCCTGTTGATAGTTTTTTATCAAATAAAAATGATCCCAAAAAATTTGGTGTTAATTTTAAATCCGTTAAAAATATTGAAGGTTTCCTTTTTCCGGATACATATTATTTTTTTGAAGATACAAAGGCAGAAGATATTATTCAAAAAATGGTAAATAATTTCAAAAAAAATGTAAGTGTAAATTTGATCTGGGATGCGAAAGAGAGGAAAATGACAGTCAATGAACTCATTACTTTTGCCTCAATTATACAAGGTGAAGTGATCTATGATTCTGAAATGCCAAAAGTAGCTTCGGTTTATTATAACCGATTAGAAAAAAATATGAGGTTACAAGCCGATCCAACAATTCAATATATTATTCCCGGTTCAGATAGATTATTAAAAAAAAGTGAATTGAGAACCGATTCCGAGT
>LSCC01000065.1 GCA_001577215.1 Fidelibacterota bacterium TCS52 | reverse complement strand
AGAAAAAGACGATTCAAAAATACGCTTATTTCCTTACCCGCCGTTGTTGGAGATGCCATTTGCCCATGTGTTCGTGCGGGAAAAATTGTTGATTTCCACCCATCTGCTTTTTCAAAAAAAGTTTTCATCATTTTTTCTACTTGTGGCAGTTGTTCATTTTTTAAATATTCCTTTAACAACAAAGAATATGATAAATTATTCACATCTTCAGAAGTCAATCCAAAATGAATCATATTTGGATTTTTTAATGACAATTTTTCTATCAAAAACACCTCTACCGATTTTACATCGTGATTTAATTTTTTTTCGATATTTTTGATCTCTGAATAATATTCCAATTTAAAATCATTAATAATATTTTTGATATTTGACATTTCTTTTTTAGTAAACTTAACAAACAATCCGGTTTCATTTAGAGCAATCAAATATTTCAATTCAACTTCTGTTCGCTTTTGCATTAGTGCAAATTCTGAAAAATATTTTCCGAGACGAACTGTTTTCTTTCCATATCTTCCGTCAAGTGGAGAGATGGGTTGGACAACACCAATAAATTTATTTTTGTCTTCTGATTTTTTCATCATTTTCTTTTAATCCTTTTTTCATTTTTACGATCTCTTTAGAAAATTTACATTTTATTCGTCTAATATTCAAACTTCGCAATGAAATTAATGCCGCATTTTTTGGATCTATTACTGTCGCTGCAGGAGTATTGGAAGGCATCATCAGTGAAGAGTTTACATTTGTCAGCAAATCAATTTTATCTTTGAATGGAGGACAATTAAAAACAGGAATATTTAAATTGGCAGACAATGCTCCACCAAGTCCATTTGAACGACCAGCGACAGCAATTACAGCTCCCGGCTCAATTGAATTGTTATATTCATCTGCAATTTCTGAAATCCGTTCGCCATTTTTATGTGCAGAAACAATTCTCATATCCACAAAAACATCATATTTTTCAATCTTTTCTCTTATTTTTTTACAAAATGGCAAATCGGATTTTGAACCCATAATTATTGCTATAAACCCATCTTTCATATACTTTTGTTTTACCAGATCATTTTTCATTCTTTCAACGGCGCTTCCATTTTTATTTTTTAATTTTTTACCAGTGATCATTTCAAAAATATTATTATACCTTCTCTGCGTTTCTTTTACAATTCTGGCCGGTAATTTTGTAGGATATTGTCCATCGATCTTATTTGCCATTAAATAATTTCTTACGAACTCTTTGTCAATCTGTTCTACTTTTGATGGATTTTTTTTATAATTTTCTGCTGACCAGAAACGAGAAGAATCCGGTGTATGAATTTCATCAATCAAAATTAATTTATTTCCAATTAAACCAAATTCATATTTTGTGTCAACTAATATTATTCCCTTTTCAGACAATAATTTTTGTCCTCTTTCAAAAAGTTTTAAAGATATCTTCTTCATCTGCTCGTATCTTTTTTTTGTAGCCCACTTTTCTGCAATAATTTCTTTTTCAGTAATTTCTCTATCACTTTTTTCTTTTGTAGTTGGAGTAACGATCGGAGTTGGGAAAGATTGATTTTTCTCTAAGTTATCAGGTACTTTTTGACCCGAAAGTTCTCGACCGCCTTTCTGATATTTTCTCCAGGCCGATCCGGTAATATATGCTCTCACTATCATTTCAAGTTTAATAGGTTTTGCCTCTTTTACCAATGAAATATTTGGATGAATTGATTCAATCAGATGATTATCAATTATATCTTTCGTCTTTTCAAACCAAAAAGTAGCAAGTGAATTTAGGATCGCTCCCTTACCGGGAATTAATGTTTCCAAAACACTATCAAAACTTGAGAGACGATCTGTTGCAACGATCATTCGTGTTTTGTCATTAATACGAAAACTATCTCTTACTTTTCCTGCATGAATTTTATTTAATTGAGGTGAAACGACTTTTTTAATACTTTCCATTTTTCTCCTTTTTAAATTATGGATAACGGATCTATATTTATTATTAATCTTATATTTTTATTGAATTTCTTTTTATATTCGTTGATACTCGCAATTGCTTTTCGCATTTTGTTTCCATTTCTATCAGTATCTCTATTTGATTTGATCAATATTTGCCAACGAAATTTGTTTTGTATCTTTTCAATAGGAGAGGGGGCAGGTCCTAAAATATTTTGTAATTTAATTTTTTTCTGTAAAATTTTATAAACTTTATATATCTCTTTCTTAACCAAATCCAAACTTTTCCCCTCAATTCTAATCAATCCCAATCTGCTGAATGGTGGATAATTTAATTCTTTTCTGTTAGACATCTCTATATTATAAAATTTCTTTAATTCAAGATGAGCTGCCATTTTTATAGCTATATGTTCTGGAGAAAATGTTTGTAATATCACTTTGCCGGGTTTTTCACTTCTCCCACTACGACCTGCAACTTGATAGATCAATTGAAAGGCTTTTTCAGTACTTCTGAAATCCGGCAAACCCAGACCAATATCTGCATTGATAACTCCAACCAAAGTAACATTAGAAAAATCCAAACCTTTAGCAATCATTTGTGTGCCAAGCAATACATTAAATTTACCATTTTCAAAATTATTCAGGATTCTTACATGAGCATTTTTAGTTCTTGTTGTATCATAATCCATACGAAAAATTTTTGCATCAGGGATTTTTTTTGATATTATCTCTTCAACTCTCTGAGTACCACTTCCTAAAATCCTAAGTTTATAACTGTCACAATTTGGACATTGTTTAAATTTTTCTTTGCTATAACCACAATAATGACAAATCAATCTATCAATGGATTTATGATAAGTCAAAGATACTGAACAATTGGGACACTGAACAACTTCACCACAATTTGCACATCTTAATAAAGTATTGTACCCGCGACGATTTTGTAAAATAATTACCTGCTCACCTTTTGAAATTTTATCGTAGATCGCTTGTAATAAAACACTGCTGACATTAGTATCGTAGTTTTCCTCTTTCATATCAACTATTTTGATTTTTGGCTGCACAGCTTTACCAAATCTTTTGAGCAAATTTAACGAATGATATTTTCCCATTGAAGCTTGATAATATGATTCAATACTCGGAGTAGCACCTCCTAAAATTATTGGGACATCAAGTAACTTGGCATAATATACAGCCGAATCTCTGGCATTATATCTTGGCGTTTGGTCCTCTTGTTTATGCGTATTTTCATTTTCCTCATCTACAACAATTAAACCTATATTTTTCAAAGGAGAGAAAATAGCACTGCGAGCTCCAACTACAATCTTTATTTTTCTTTCCATTATTTTTGACCAAGTCCATAATCTTTCACTTGCACTTAATTGACTATGCCAAATTGCGACCTTGTCTTCAAATTCACTTCGAAAACGCCCGGCAATATGAGGAGTTATTGCTATCTCTGGAACTAAAATAATCGCATCTTTATTTTGTTCTAATTGATGTCTTGCTAATTCAATATAGATCTCTGTTTTCCCACTTCCCGTTACTCCTTTTAACAGAACCGGATAGAAATGTTCGCTATTATTTTTTATTTTATTTATGACTTTCAATTGCTCATTAGAATATTTGATACCCCTTTTTTTAGGAGAATAATCTTGAAGAAAAGGATCCACATCAACAGATTTTGAATATTTTTTTAAGACACCTTTTTTAACAAGAGAGTTTATTGAAGAATATGAAATGTTGAAATTTGAAACCATTTCAGAAGCTCTCATTTCCAGGCTTTCTATCTCTTTTAATATTTTAATAATATGTTTTTGAACTTTGCCTTTAATCTCTTCATCGGTTTTTAACAACTTAATAAAATTTACACTTTTTCCCTTTTTGGTTCTATACCATCTATTCTCAATAGAAAGCTCTTTATTCTCCAATAACAATTTAATAGTTTCACTTTGTTTCTCATCAATTGTCTTTAATGAAGAAAAAGGCATACCCTTTTTGGGAAAACCAATTTTTTCTATTAATTTGTTTTCAGTTTTATCATAAGCGGGAACAACAAATTCGATCTTTTTAAATCCTGTTTCAGATGGATGTGCTGCCCTTAAAGTCAACCCCAATGGAGCAATATAGTATTTCGAAATCCACTTTAAAAATTTCATTTGAACTTTTGTGAAAATCGGTTCTTTATCAATTATTGATACTATGCTTTTATATTTAATATTTTTATTTTTAAGCGAATTATTATTCACATTAACACAATATCCTATTTGATTTCTTTGACCAAATGGAGCAATAACTCTCATACCAGGTTTTAATTGATTCTGTTGACCAACAGAATATTTATAGTAAAAAGATTTAAATACTTGTATCGGGAAAACAACTTCACAATATTTTTGATTTTCCATATAAATAAATTATTTAAAATGAGAACTAAATACAATAAAAAAAGATGCTAATATTACTTAGCATCTTTTAATAAAATTAATATTTTCTTATTAAAATTATTTTTTTACAACCCAAAGTTTTACTTCTACGGTAATGTCGGTGTGTAACTTAATTGGGATATTAAATACACCTAAATTTTTTATTGGTGTTTCAATAACTATATTATGCTTATCAATTTTAAACCCTTTTTCATCCAACAATTCTGCTATTTTTTGTGTAGTGATCGAGCCAAATATCTTTTCATCTTCACCGGCTTCCACAGAGACAGTGATTGATATATTTTTTAGTTTGTCAGCTAATTTTTGAGCTGTATTAACAACTGATTTTTCTTTCTTCTCTTTTACTCGTTCTAATTCTTTAATAACATTAATATTAGATTTTGTAGCTTTGAATGCCAAGTTTTTGGGGAATAGATAATTTCTCGCGTAACCATCTTTTACGTCGATTATTTCGTTTTTATTACCTAATTTCTCTATATTTTCTTTTAATATTATTTTCATTTATTTATTCCTCTCTTAATTAATTCTCAATATTATATGAATATGGAAGTAGTGCAATATTTCTAGCTCTTTTCACTGCTGTTACTAAATGTCTCTGATGTTTTGTACATAATCCGGTAACTCGTTTTGGAATAATTTTACCCTGTGAGTTTAAAAACTTTTTCAAACTATTATAATCCTTATAATCAATTTTTAAATCTCTATTTTCACAAAATTTACATATTTTCCTTTTATTAATAAATGCCATTATTTCTCCTCTGAATAATTTTTTTGATCAATTTAATTATTTCTTAAACTTCTTCATTTGGATATGTTGATTCTTCTTCAATATTTTCATCATCAGATTTGTTATCTTCTTTTTCAATTTCATCAGGTGCTACAGTTTTTTCTTTTTCCTCTTTAATGTCTTCTTTTAAATCTTTTTTATCCAATTTAACAATAAGATTAGCTAAGATCTGTGATTGAATTTTTAACCATTTTTTAAATTCTGATATGAATTGTGGCTCCAATTCAAAATGAACTAAAATATAGCTACCATATCTTTGATTGTTAATTTGGTAAGCCAATTTTTTCTTTCCCATTTCTTCTACATCGATTATAGATCCACCATTCTTAGTTATTTTCTCTTTAACATTATTTACGATTTTAGTCATTCTGTTTTCTTCATAATTCGGATGGACTATAAAAAGTATTTCATATAGTTTCAAGTCATTTCTCCTTTTAATTTATTTTATTTTTTATATTTCAATTAATATTTAACATGTTTTTATTATTGAAATTTATCGATTCCTCAATATCATTAGAAATATATTTTTCAATAATATCTACACCTTGAGTAATTATCTCTTCAAGTGCTTCTCTCTCTTTTTTTAGGAATTTTCCCAATACAAATTTATCTGCTTCAATAAATTCTCTTTTTTCATTACTAATGCCAATTTTTAACCTATGAAACACATCACTATTTAAATGATATATTATCGATTTTAAGCCATTATGTCCTCCACTGGAACCATTTGATCTAATTCTAATTTTTCCAAACGGAAGATCTAAATCATCAAAAACAATAAACAGGTCGGTTGTCAATATTTTAAAATATTGAAGCATTTCCTTAATTGCTATTCCACTGTTGTTCATATATGTCAACGGTTTGATCAACATTACATTACTGTTTGAAGCATATAGGTATTCACCTTTGCCGGATTTGAATTTTAATCCTAATCTATTTGACAATTCATCAATGATCATAAATCCAATATTATGTCTTGTGTTAGAATATTTTCTTCCAGGATTACCCAACCCAACAATCGTCTTCAAGCTACTTTATTCCTTATCCTTGTCCTTATCTTTTTCTTGTTTGTCTTTTTTCTCATCTGTTTCTGCTTTTTCATCACCTTCTTCTGCTTCTTTTTCTGCTTCAGCTCCTTCTTCGCCTTCAACTTCTTCTTCAGCGCCAACTTCCCCAACTTCAACTTCTTCTCCTTCTTCAGGTATCTGAGCCTCAAGTTCAATATGGGGTACAGTAACGGCAACCACAATAGATTCTGGATTTGATAATATTTCCAAATCACCGAAATCTAGATCTTTCACAAAAAGCATATCTCCAACATCTAATCCACTAATATCTACTTCTAAAGATTTTGGAATTTCACCTGCTTTACATCTAATTTCAACAGCATGCATTTGCATTTCGGGAACTCCGCCCTCTTTAATTCCTATTGCATCTCCGATAAAATTCAATTTAACATTTACATCAACTTCTTCTTTTAAGGAAACACCTTGGAAATCAACATGCAATATTTTATCTGTTACAGGATGGAATTGGATCTCCTTTATCAAGACATTTTTTGACTTTTTACCAATATTTAAGTCAATAATATGGACTCCGGTTTTCAATATATGTATAAACTCACGATCGTCTATTATTAAGTTAATATTATCTTCACCTTTTGAATAATAATTTACCGGGATCATTCCCTCGCTTCTGATCTTTTTATTTGACCTTTTGTTTATCTCTTTTCTTAAACTTGCTTTTAGTTCATTCTCTATCATAAATTTATTTACTCCTTCCTTTTAATAAAATAATTTACTTATTGATTCGTTGTTATGTGTTCTATTAATTGCTTCCGCAAAAATTTCTGCAACAGAAACAATCTTTAATTTATTGAACTTCTTATTCCCCGACATTTTAATGGTATCTGTTGTTATGACATTTGAGATTTTTGATTTCTTTATTCTATTAATTGCGTCTCCAGATAGAACCGGATGTGTAAATAATGCATTAACTTCAATTGCTCCCATGTCAGTTAATGTTTCGGATGCGACACAAAGTGTTCCGGCGGTATCCGCCATGTCATCAAGCAGCAGAGCAGATTTATCCTTAACATTTCCAATTAAGTGCATAATTTCAGATTTATTATGAGCAGTCCGTCTTTTATCAA
This sequence comes from Fidelibacterota bacterium TCS52, assembly GCA_001577215.1. Classification (GTDB taxonomy): domain Bacteria; phylum Fidelibacterota; class Fidelibacteria; order Fidelibacterales; family Fidelibacteraceae; genus TCS52. The sequence continues at coordinate 7,953 of LSCC01000065.1, read as the reverse complement.
TTATCGCTAATTTCTTGTTCCAATATGATGCAAAACTTCGTGCCATTGGAACGCTTCCCATATCTGGTGCAACAACTACAGTGTTTTCTTTCAACACATCGCTCTTTTTAAAATAATTCAAAAAAGCTGGCCTTGAATACAAATGATCGAACGGAACACTTACATGACCTTGGATCTGAGTAGAATGTAAATCCATTGCGATCAACCTTTGGGCACCTGCTCTTACAATTAGATCTGTAAACAAGCTTGCGGAAATTGGAACACGAGGTTGATCTTTTCTATCTTGTCTTGCATAGCCATAATAGGGAATAACAGCAGTGATCCTATTAGCAGAAGCTCTTTTTGCAGCATCTAATAATAGCAACAATTCTAGATAATTTTCAGCAGGTGAATTTGTGGATTGGACAATAAAAACATCATCACCTCTGATACTTTCTTCAAATTTACACCAAATCTCACCATCGCTGAATTTTTTGAGAGTTAAATTTCCTAATTCCATATCCAAAAAATCACAAATTTTCTTTGCCAATGGTAAGTTAGAACTACCGGAAAATATTTTTAATTTCATGTTAATATTCCCACTTATTTTAATAGATTACTTATTATTATGTATATGTTTGGCTCAGGGGAAGGGAATCGAACCCCTATCGCATGGACCAAAACCATGTGTCCTACCGTTAGACTACCCCCGAGTATAATTTTCATATTTATATCGGCCTCGCAATAACAACTTTACCAAATTCTTGTAAATTACTTTTTGCTTTTTTTGCCGAAGATAAATTTTCAAATATTCCATACACAGTCGAGCCAGAACCCGACAAACTGGTAAAAACAGAATTGTTCTTTTTTATTCTATCTTTAATAAGACCAATTTGCGGATATGCCGGAATAATAATTTTTTCAAAATCATTTTCAAAAAACCGCCATTTAAAACCGTTTTTTAAATAGCTTGATAAAATAGTGTTTTTTATCTTGCCTGTCAAGGAAATATTTAATGAATTATAAGCCCAGCTTGTTGACATGTTAATTTTTGGAATTATCAATAAAGCAAACCATTGTTTTGGAAAATACAACTCTTGTAATTTTTCTCCTATTCCTGTAGCATAAGCTGTGTGTCCATTAATAAAAAACGGGACATCGGCACCTAATTCTGCAGCATACTTTAATAATAATCGTTCTTTATCATTATCGTTGATTTTGGACTTTTTAGAACAATTAAATAAATATTTCAAAACAACAGCAGCATTTGCAGATCCACCTCCCAATCCAGCTCCTATAGGAATATTCTTTTCTAATTTAAAATGCACACCAAAATTCTCTGGCAAAAACGGTTTTATTAGATTTGCCGCCTTAATTATTATATTAGTATCTGTTTCTAATGATTTATTATTACATTCAATAGTAAATATTCCACTTTTGTTTTCTTCAATATCTATTTCGTCATAAAAATCTATCTCCTGAAATACTGTCTCAATCAAATGATATCCATCTTTTCTTTTCCCAAGGATCCTAAGCCCGATATTTATTTTACTATTCGATCTTAAAGTTGTAGTCATATTTCTTTACTTTTAATAATTTGCGAATTTTTACTTATGCAATCCAAATTCTACTCTCTTTTTTTATCGTTTTATACTTTCTTATTTTCTTCAGAATTCAAGTCCAATCCTCGCCCAGGATATTGGAGTATAATTATCATTATTCAATATTGAAATACCATAACTAATTGGGCCGATAGGTGTTTCATATACAAGAAATAATTCACTCCCAATTTGGGATGTGTTTAAAAAATTACCTGTATCATTAATATTAATATGGTGTGATTCTCTAATAAAAAATTGTAATTGTATCCAAAAATCCTTTAAAAAAAAATTATTACATACTCCAAATAGTCCACTCCAAATATTATCTGCGAAAAAATCTTCACCTATTTCATATTGTAAATATTGTGGTTGATCTTGAATAATATATTCTAACAAGAGTGCGTTTCCGTAAATTTTACTATATCTAAAATTCCCATATATTCTAAAAGTATTGATCAGTTTTTTTCCGAATTCACCCTGAATATCAATTTTCAAATAAGTGTCTTCCTCAAAAGAATCAAATTCCCCTAATTTATTTGCCTCTTGCCCAAATTGAGAATTTATTGTTATTTTCGAACCAATTATTGTCGGCTGTAATTCGCTATTTTTTACAAAATTATAAGAAAATCCAATATATGTGTAAGGTTTATTATAATTATGATTTTCCATGTGTTCATCAATTTTATTTTTAGTATCTGAATAGCTTCCGCCTTTTCCACCAAGACGAAGATCTATTTTTCTATCCCAACCAAGTGAACTGGATGCGGTAATTTCAAATCCGTAAATTGTTTTATAAATATTACTAATTCCATAAAAATTTCCCTTATATAAATATCTGTGAAAAAATGGAGATAAACTTAGTGAATATCGTAATTTTGCCATTGGCACTTTGTAAGAATTTAATATAGATATTGATGATTTTATTCCATTATGATAATTGCCTACAAATAAATAATTTTTTAAGATCAACGAAGTGTTCTTTATGCGATTATTATAAACAGAAGCATACATATTCATGCCTGCATTGCTATCAAAATAGAACCCCCCGTGCAATTCAATTTTTTGATTTTCTTTTAAATCAATTTTGACAATTAATTTATTGTTTAATTTATCATTAGTAATATCAAAATCCACACTATTAAAATATCCGGTAGAATACAGTCGTTGAATACCATCATGAAATTCTTCATAATCAAATGTTTTGTCTGCATTTAATGCCATCATCGTAACAATTTGTTTTTTGGTAAATTTCTCATTTTTTTTTATTACTATTTCCCACCTTTTTCTGTTTTTAAAAAAATTTATATATTTATTCTGTTTTTTATGAAATGAGTTTATATCAGCTTTTTTATCAATTATTGTAGCAAGTTTTTTTGCAAGTGTTTTTCCTTTTTCATATCCTCTTTTTATTGTTGTATCGCCTGTTGAAAAATCAAAAAGCGAAATATCCGAATTGTCTATTTGAATAAATTCATCATAATTTTTTACAAATTCCGAATCGCTACGAGCAGCCAAAACATTACTTAAATGACTTGCTAATGATGGCACATCTTGTATTTCATCTGGCTTTGGGGGAATATCACCGACATTAACGGCAATGATATAATTTGCTCCCATATTTATTGCTGCTTCAATAGGTAGATTATCATACAACCCACCATCTACCAATATCATTGAATCCATTATTATTGGTTCAAACGCTATTGGATAAGCCATTGATGCACGCATAGATTTTGCTAATGATCCTTCGGAAAATAATATTGATTTCTTATTTATAATGTTGGCCCCTACACAACGAAATGGTATAGCAAGAGAGTCAAAATTTGAATTGGCCTTGCAATTCCCGGGAATTGTCCAATATGAGATAAAATCATTTATCCTTTGATCATTAAACAATCCAAATGGTTTTATTATCTCTTTTTTTTCTTCATCGATAAAAAAATTGACTTGTTTGGGAAGATTATTAAGTCGATATTCAATCGGAATCTCATTTAGGTTTATTTTGTTATAAAAAATATCATTTAATTCATTTTTCTTAGTAATTTCTTCTAATTTTTTAATTGGCATCCCTGCAGCATACAAACCGCCTATAAGAGCTCCTGCACTTGCACCAGTAATACAGTATATTGGAATTTGATATTCTTCGAATGCTTTTATTATACCAATATGAGATAAACCTTTTGCACCGCCACCACTCAACACTAATCCTATCCTAATATCTTGTGCAAAGATATTTCCTATAAATATAATACAAATTAAAAGTTTTAATAATATTCTTTTCATTTGTTAATAAAATATTAATTTTTTCTCTAAATATCTAATGATTTTGTAAATATTATATTATCGGAGAAAAAAAGTAGTCCTTTTGAAATAATAAAAGACGAATTAGGAACTTTGAATTTTATCATTAATTACCGATTCAATTTTACTTATCGCAATCCTTTCTTGCTTTAAAGAATCTCTTTCTCGGATCGTTACGGTTTTATCATCTAATGATTGATGATCAACAGTTATGCAAAAAGGCGTTCCTGCTTCGTCTTGTCTTCTATATCTTTTACCGATAGAACCGCCGCCATCATAAAATGATGAAATTTTAAATTTCAAGTCATCAAATATTTTTCTTGCGATTTTCGGCATTCCTTGTTTATTGAATAGTGGAAATATCGCGACTTTTATTGGTGCAATTTCCGGTGAAAATCTCATTACTGTTCTGTTATTTTCTTCATCTTCCCAATACGAATCTGCTAAAATAGTTAAAACCGTTCTATCTATTCCTGCCGATGTTTCAATAACCGCAGGAACGATTTTTTCTCCACCATTTTGTTGATCAATATAATGTAATTTTTTCTTGCTGAGATTTATGTGTTGTGTAAGATCGAATGTTCCCCTATCAGCAACTCCTTCCAATTCTGAAAAACCGAATGGGAACTCGTATTCTATATCATAGCAAGCTTTAGAATAATGAGCTAGTTCATCCTCACTGTGCGGATGTAATCGTAATTTTTCAGGAGTAACCCCCAATGACTTATACCAATTTAAACGCTCATTTTTCCAATATTCCAACCATTTATCATTTTCACCCGGACGAATAAAAAATTCCATTTCCATCTGTTCAAACTCTCTTGTTCGGAAAATAAAATTTCCTGTAGTTATTTCATTACGAAAAGCTTTTCCTATTTGTGCAATTCCAAAAGGCAATTTTACTCTATTTGAAGAAGTGATATTATTGAAATTAATAAATATTCCCTGTGCTGTTTCCGGACGCAAATAAATTTCTTGCGATGAATCTTCCGTAGAACCAAGCGTTGTTTTGAACATCAAATTAAATTGTTTTGGGTCGCTTAATTCACCATTACATTCCGGGCAATGAGTAGTATTTTCCTGTAAATTGTCGACTCGAAATCTTTTGCGACACTTTTTACAATCAACCATCGGATCATGAAAATTTTCTATATGACCAGATGCTTCCCAAACCTTCGGATGCATTAATATTGCAGAATCCATTCCCAAAATATTTTCACGGGCAGTTACAATATTCTTCCACCAATGATCTTTAACATTTCTTTTTAACTCAACTCCCAAAGGACCATAATCATAAACTGCATTAATACTACCATAAATTTCACTACTTTGAAATAGTATTCCTCGTCTTCTGGAAAGTGAAATAATTTTTTCAATTACCGGATTGTTTTTTACTTTCTTTTTTGCCATTTTTTACCTTTTTTACTCTTTAGCTTTTTATCAATAATTTCTTTACATTCTTCTAATGTTATTTTTTCAGGATCAATCTTTTTAGGAATTTTGTAGTTCTTTTTTTTGTATGCTATGTATGGACCATATATACCTATTTTTACTATCATCTCTCCATTTTCAAATTCTTTTAGAATGCTTTTTCTCTTTTCAACTCTTGCTTTTTCAATTATCTCTATTGCTCTTTTTTTATCAATTGAATCGGGTGTGTCAGGCTTTTTGATTGAATAAAATTTTGAATTGTGTCTAATGTAAGGACCATATCTTCCTAAACCAATAACCATTTCTTTATCTTCAAATGACCCTACTTGACGAGGAAATTTGAGTAATTTTAAGGCTTCTTCCAATGTAATTGAATTTAATGATTGCTTTTTATTTATCTTTGCAAAGTCGGGTTTTTCTCCACCTTTTGATTCGCCCCTCTGAACAACTACCCCATATTTTGCAATCTTTGCATATATGTTTTTTCCAGATTTCGGATCTTTCCCTAACAGTCGTTCGCCTTTATGCTTATCTGCTTCCTTTGAAACAGTTTCCACTTTTTTGTGAAATGGACCATAGAATCCTTCTATCATATTTTTCCATTGCATTTTTCCATCAGCAATCTTATCAAAATCATCTTCAATATGAGCCGTGAAATTATAATTTAATATATTTTTGAAATATTTTAACAAGAATTCATTTACTACAATACCGATATCTGTAGGAAATAATTTTTTCTTTTGATGCCCCGTATTCTCAGATTTTATTGATTCTTTAACCTCATTATTTTCTAAAAGTAAATGATCATATCTCCTTTTTTTCCCATTTCTATCTTCTTTTACAACATATTTTCTCTTTTGGATAGTTGAAATTGTTGGAGCATAAGTCGATGGGCGACCTATTCCCAAACTCTCTAATTCTCTAACTAATGTTGCTTCTGAAAATCGTATAGGTGGATTTGAAAATTTCTGTGTCGCATCCATTTTTAATAATTCTAAATCATCACCAATTTTTATTGGCGGGAGAATATTTTGATTTAATTTTTGTGATTTCTTTTCATCAAAATATACCTTGAGAAATCCATCAAAAATTAGTATTTCACCTTTTCCAATAAGTTTCTTTTCAGAATTTGATATATCAACAGTTACTTTCGTTCTTTCAACTTTTGCCGAACTCATTTGAGATGCGATCGTCCGTTTCCATATCATGTTGTATAATTTCTTTTCAGACGCATTTTTTCCGGCAAACTCTTTCTCCAAATTTGTCGGGCGGATTGCTTCGTGTGCTTCTTGCGCACCTTTACTTTTAGTCTTAAAATTTCTAGGTTTTGAATATTCTTTACCATACTTATTAGTAATAACATTTATAGATTTACCGATTGCCATTTTTGATAAATTAAGTGAATCGGTTCGCATATAGGTTATTAATCCTGCTTCATATAAATATTGAGCTAACATCATTGTTCGTGAAACAGAATATCCCATTTTATTATTTGCTTCCTGTTGTAAAGTAGAGGTTGTGAACGGGGGTTTTGGTGATTTCTTTCCCGGTTTCTTTTCTATATTTGCAACTGAAAATTTTGCTGTTTTACACTTGCCAAGAAATTCTAATGCTTCGGATTTTGAATTTAAATTCTTAAGTAAATCAGCAGTAAATTCATATTCCTTACCATCTTTTTCTATTTTAAAATATGCAACGATTTTATAAGATGTCTTGCTTTTGAATTTTGCTATCTTATTTTCTCGTTCAACTATTAATCTAACAGCAACAGATTGAACTCGCCCTGCAGAAAGTGCAGGTTTAATTTTTTTCCACAACAATGGAGATAATTCATAACCTACTAATCTATCTAGTATTCTTCGGGCTTGCTGTGCATTAACTAATTTTTTGTCTACCAATTTTGGATTTTTTATTGCATCGGTTATTGCAGATTTAGTAATCTCGTGAAAAACAATTCGTTTTGTTTCATTCACATCTAAATTTAATGCGGCGCAAAGATGCCAGGCAATTGCTTCACCTTCTCTATCCTGATCAGTAGCAAGATATATTGAATCGGCTTTTCTTACTGCGATTTTTAACTCTTTAATAATTTTTGCTTTATTTCTTGGTGTAATGTAAGTTGGTTTAAATCCATTTTTAATATCAATACTCATTTTTTTTGCTGGTAAATCTCTAACATGCCCCATCGAAGCAATCGCATCATATTCCTTACCCAAAAATTTCTTTATCGTATTTGCTTTTGACGGTGATTCTACTATTATTAATTTTTTACTCACTACTGTTCCTTTTTTATTTCAAGTAATATACAAAATTGAGTATGCTTTTCAAATTATTTTATTAAATTATAAAAATACAGCTAATGTCGGTAATGAAATTTTAAACATGAATTTTACTGGAGTTAGTTGCCATAAAAAAACTTTTTTATAGTTGACATTATTAATAATATATTATTAACTTTACAGTATGGAAATGGTGGACATCATACTCGAAAAATAAAAGAGAAAAATGCAGAAGCGTAAGCTTTTATTTCAAGATCTCATATCACATACATTTCATACATTACAATTAATTGTTAATCAATGCGGTATTTTAATAATAAATTTTTTAATTTTAAGAGGGAAAATTAAATGGCAAGAAATAA
>LSCC01000064.1 GCA_001577215.1 Fidelibacterota bacterium TCS52 | reverse complement strand
TTTTTTAATTTTTCATCCTTTTCGTTCTTACTGTTTTTTTTTGCTTTATTTTTCATATTTGTTCTCTATTTATTATTTAAAAATTATTACTTTTTTATTTTTTTATATTATTTGTTTTTCAAATTTCTTTTACAAAATATTCATCTTTAAAAATAATACAAAATAACAATTAATACAAGTTATTATTTGTCTAATTTTTGTTTAACTAAATAATATTTTTACCATTTTTAAAAAATACCAATTATTTAATTGATATTGTATGTAAAATATCTTAAACTTATATTAGAAGTAAATAAAGGATGGAGAAAATATGAAAAAATTATATATAATATGGATTATCGTTTTACTATGTTCTTCTATGCTATTTTCCCAAACCTTAATGCCGAAAATAACCACCGAAACCAAATCAATTAAGCAATCATATTTGAAAGATATTGAAAATTTAAAATATTCTTTAGAGCAATATATTAAATCGAATTCATTTAGTAACAATATCTATAAAATGAACATTCCATTCACTATTAAATTATTTATTGATAATATTGACGAATCCGGTAATGAAATTAAATATGTATGTAAGGCGATTATAACTAATGAATACGATCAAAGATTTTTTGAGCAGGGATGGATTTTTCCTGATAATACAGGTACTCCAATTATGCGAACTGGTATGTATAATCCCATTACAAGTGTAATTGATTTTTATGGATATATGATCGTTGGTACAGAATTAGATGCAATATCTTTGATGGGTGGAAACTCAATCTATGAAAAAGCAAGAGAATCGGTTGAAATAGGTAAAATAAGTCAATGGCCACAAGGTTGCAATGTAAGAATTAAAAAATTAGAAGAATTAACTGAAAATTATCGATTGAGAAAAGCTCGATATTATTATACCCTAGCCATTTGGGATGCAGAAGATGGCAAATTGAATTCAGCAAAGAAAAATTTAAATAAAGCACTTGATTTTATTAAACAAATACTTACATTGCAGAAAAAAGATAAATATACCCGAATTTTTATTGAACATCACTATAAAGAGGCGGATTTTTTCATTGAGTCATTACAAGATACATCTTTCTTACCAAAATTGAGAGAAATATCACCAGAGCATGAAAATTATTTCAATAAGATTTCTAAAAAATTTAACAAATAGATGTTAAAATATCCAAAAATGGTATTTCACCTTGTCTATTCAAAGAAAAATTTTAATTCACAATCACTTTATGAAATCAATACCAGTTGGAATTACAAATAATTTTCCGTATCATTGTTTTAGTTTTTCTTCGTATTTTTAAAAGATATTATGGAGTATAATTAATGAAATTAAAGAAAGAATTAGGGTTTTTGGATATTTTTTGTATCGCTTCAGGATCAATGATAAGTTCAGGATTATTTGTACTTCCGGCAATTGTATATTTAAAAGTCGGTCCTTCAATAATTATAGCTTACATTTTCGCTTCTTTGCTAATGATACCTGCAATGATTTCAAAAACAGAATTAGCAACCGCAATGCCCAAATCTGGTGGAACTTATTTTTTTATACACAGAAGTTTGGGCTCCTTTTTTGGAACTTTTGCCGGTTTAGCTTCTTGGTTTTCATTAGGTTTAAAAAGTGCCTTTGCGCTTCTTGGAATAGGTTTATTTTTACAACCTCTTTTTCCAGAAACTTCTGTAGAAATGGTAAAAATAATCGCTGTAAGTTTTACTATATTTTTTACTATTTTAAATATAATTGGAGCAAAAGAAAGTGGAAAATTCCAAATTGTTTTAGTAATTGGATTAATTAGTATTCTAATATTTTATTTTATTTTTAATATTAATCACATAAATACACAAAATTATACCCCTTTTAATCCTTATGGATGGAAACCTGTTTTCACTGCAATGGGCATGATTTTTATCTCATTTGGTGGGCTCACAAAAATTGTATCACTTTCTGAAGAAATAAAAAATCCTAAGAAAAATATACCAAAAGGTATGTTTGCTGCATTTGTCATTGTAACTTTAATTTATATATTGACTATTTTCATAACTGTTGGTTTATTAGGGAAAATAGATTTTCAACACACATTTAATCCAATTTCATTAGGTGCCTCAAAACATTATGGAAATTTTGGATATTTAATACTTTCCATAGCTGCGATGTTAGCATTTATTACTACTGGAAATGCTGGATTATTATCATCATCAAGAATTCCGTTTGCGATGTCCGAAGACCATCTCTTACCTTCTTTTTTTTCTAAAGTAAGTTTAAAACTTAAAACGCCAATAATATCAATTTTGATGACTTCACTTTTTATGGTTTTTTTTATAGGTTTTCTTGAACTTGAAAATTTAGTAAAAGTCGCCTCTACGATGATGTTGATACTTTTTCTACTTGTAAATTTTTCTGTAATTTTAATGAGAGAAAGTAAAATAATAACTTATAGACCATCTTTTAAATCTCCTTTTTATCCATATTTGCAAATTATTGGAATAATTATTTATTTAATTCTAATCATTGAAATGGGAAGTATTCCATTATTAATCACACTTGGTTTTTTAATTCTTTCTATTTTATGGTATTTTTTATATTCAAAAAAAAGAAATTCAAAAGAATCTGCTCTAATCCATATTGCTGAACGAATTAGTTCAAAAAAAATAAAAACTTCTACTTTAACAGATGAGCTAAAAGATATTTTAATTAGAAGAGATGATATTATAGAAGATAAATTTGATCGTATTATTAAACAAGCTGAATTTATTGATATTGGCAAAAAAATGAATAAAAATCAAATATTTGAAATCATTTCAAATGCATTTTCAAAAAAAATTAATATATCTTCAAAAACAATTTATAATTTATTAGAAGAAAGAGAAAATGTAAATAGTACGGTCATATACAAAGGACTTGCAATTCCACATATAATAATTGAAGGCGAAAAAATATTTGATATTATTGTAATTCGCTCACAAAAAGGAATTGATTTTGGTAATGACATCCCTCTGGTCCATATAGTATTTGCTCTAATTGGCACTATGGACGAAAGAAGTTTTCATTTGCAAGCACTAATGTCAATTGCTCAAATCATTCAAAATAAAAATTTCATGGATAATTGGGAAAAAGCAAAGGATATTGAAGATTTGAAAAACTTGATCTTATTAACAGAAAGAATTAGAAAAGATAAGATTTAAAAAATATTTAATTACTAAATTCTATAATATCCAAAAATGGAATTTCGCCTTGTCTAATCAATGAAAGATTTTCATCTTTCGAAACTTTGATTATCGTACTTCCAACTGAATTATTTTTCTTTTCAAGGCCTTTATCTTTTATATAAATTTGAACTTTATTAGAAAATTGTTTAACAATTTCATTGATATTATTCATCGGTTCATGCCCACTTAAATTAATACTTGTGGATATTATTGGTTTATCAAATTTTTCCAATAATTTCATACAAAAAGCATTATCGGGAATTCGGTAACCAACATAAACATTTTCACTATAAAAATATTTTGGTAAAACATTTTTTTTAGTTGGTAAGATCAATGTAATCGCTCCCGGTAAAAATTTATCTACAATTTTTTTTATTTTATCATTAATAATTACTTTATCATATAAATATTCCTTTGACGGAACACAAATACTAAATGGATTTTCACTTTTGCGATTTTTTAATTTTTCAATTTTATTAATTGCATTCTTTGAAAAGATACTTGAACCAAAGCCATAAACAGTATCTGTTGGATAAACCATTACTCCATCTTTTTCCAAGATATTTACTATATTAATTATTATTTTATCAATATTTTGGGAACTGTTATAAATTTTCATTTATTATTTCAATAATTATGCAGCCATTTTATTTATTCGCAGATCTAAGGTTAAATTAATCATTTTTCTTTAAAATGTTTGTTAATTGGTTTGAAATATCATTTAATCTGAATTCTATTGAATTTAATATCCAAAATTCAAAATGATTTACTTTTGCCTGTTGATGGATCATCCAAATTATTTTTATTGAAACCAACAAAATACCTATTTCAATTGAAAATAATGGTGGTAAAGGAATTTCAATATTTAGCAAATGTCTTAAAATATCACCAACAAACAATATTACAATAGCCACAATAAAGAAACCAAATATTAAATTATCCCTTCTAGTTGAATCTTTCCCACCAATTTCACCTACAAGTTTTCTTATTTTTTCTTTTTCTTCTTTAAAATTTTTCAGTTCTTCTTTTAATTGATCATTTTGATTTTCATTCATAATTAATTTCCTAATATTTTAATATTTCTTTTATTGTCCTTTTTATTTTTTGTTTTGGCTTTCCCCATAATTTATGAAACCATAAATATTGTTCCGGATATGTTTTAACAATTTCTTCGTATTCTTTTAATACCTTGCTCATAATGGAATTTATGGATTCATTATTTATTTCATTGTATTCTGGAACATTTACCTTCTTTATGATCAAGTGATATTTCATATTTTTCATTATATATGCACCGAGATATATTGGAGAATTTGTTCTTATATGTAAAACGGCAACACCTTTTGGAATAGATGCTTCTTTTCCTAAAAAAGATACTTTCGTTCCATTTTTATGTGCATTCTGATCAACAGCAATTGCTAATATTCTATTTTCTCTTAATTCTTTTTCGTAATTATTACTCTTATCTTTTATATTAATATGTTTTAAATTATCACCAAATTTATGTCTGTGATCAATAAAATATTTATCGGTTATTTTATTTTTCATTGGTTTATAAAGTCCGCTAAATTTGAATTGTTTGATATTTAAATAATTAATATATGTTTCCCAAAGACTAAAATGTAAACCAGATAATATTATTCCTTTTTTATTCACTAACTCTTTATTAAATAATTTTTCAGCATTTGTTTCAGTATTTAATATTTTCTGTCTCATATATTTTCTATTTGCAATAAAATATGTAGAGATCATATATCCAAAATGTTTATAAGTATTGTGAAGTATCTTTAATTTTTCTATTCTCGATTTCTTAGGAAAAACAATATTTAAATTATTAAATGCAACATTTAATCTATAAGGAAAAAATATCCAAATAAATGTACCTAATTTAAATCCCAGCCATTCAACTACTCGTGAAGGAAATATTGAGAAAAAACATTCAAATAGTTTTATTAGAATAAATTCTAACCAATAGGATAATTTCATAAATTATATTCCAAACATTACATTATTCATTTTATTTTAACTCAGGTTATAATTATATTTAACATCTTTAATTTAAAGTGGTTATTTTTAAAAATTACGTGGATAGAAAATCATTTATTTTATCTATTTTTACAGTTTCCATTTTTCCACTATCCATATTTTTAATATTAATTTCACCCGATTGTAATTCATTTTCACCGATAACAATAGAATATTTTGCATTTTTTCTATTTGCCTCTCGCATCATTGCTTTTACACTTCGTCTTTGAAAATCCATATCGACAGAGTAACCGCTATATCTAATTTCTTTTACAATCTGAATTGCTTTTTTTCTAACATTTTCGTTCATTGGAGCAATAAATATATCTAACTTATCTGATTCGTTTTTAAAAAGTTTTTCCTTTTCCATTGCTATAAGTAATCTTTCCATACCGGCCGCAAATCCGACTGCAGGAGTAGAATTACCACCAAGATCTTCAACTAAATTATCATAACGGCCTCCACCACATAATGCATCTTGTGAACCTAAATTTTCACTTCGAACTTCAAAGATTGTATTCGTATAATAATCTAATCCCCTAACCATAGTTGGATCAACTTCATATTTAATGTTTAATTTATCAAGTATAAATTTCACTTCTTCAAAGTAATCTTTTTCCTCTACTGACAAATGGTTAATAATTAATGGTGCATGTTCATTCATAACTTTTTTACATTGTCTATTTTTACAATCAAATAACCTCAAAATATTTTTATCAAAACGATTTTTACAGTTTTTACACAATTGATCTTTATATGGCAACATAGATTCTTTCAAAACACCTATATACTTATTTCTATTCTCTTTTTTACCCAAGGTATTGATATATAAAGTCCATTTTTTTAGTCCTAATTTTGTATAAATAGTATAAGCTAAATCAATTAATTCCACATCAGATTCAGGATAAGCAGAACCAAAAATTTCAGCACCAAACTGATAAAATTGACGATATCTACCCGATTGAGGTTTTTCTTGACGAAATAATGGCCCATAATACCAAAGCTTATGTATTGATGAGATTTGTTGAAAGTTATGTTCAATATAAGATCGAACTACAGACGCAGTTAATTCAGGCCTCAAAGTTAAGCTTTCTTTACCTTTATCTAGAAAAGAATACATTTCTTTATTTACAATGTCTGTAAATTCACCAACACTTCTGCTAAATAATTTAGATTTTTCAAATATGGGAGTTCTTATCTCTAAAAAATTATATAATGAGAATATTGATCTTAACTTATTTTCTACTTCTTGCCATTTGTAAATTTCAGAAGGTAATAGATCATAAGTTCCTTTTACTGATTTAATTTTATTCTTCATCTAAATCGATCATCCCTCCTGTTAAGTCCTTTGCTTTTTGTAAATATTTTACCGGAATATACAATTTTATTGAAGTACCAATCGGAGATCCGCTTTTAACTAAATATGCACCTTCAAAAAAATCATTTTTTTGAAAATAAGGAATATTATTTTTTTCTAATACCTGTGAAACCATTTCAAAATATGTTTTATTTATAAATTGGTATAATAAAACCCAATGTACATTATCTTCATGTTTTATGTTTTTCAATGAACCAACTAATTTAACATGATGATCGGGACACACTTTAACTTCATCATAAAATTCACTTTTACAAATTGGACAATATTTCATTTTTTCCTCCTACAATTTTTTTATTTCATTGTATAATTAGGATAATTCAGAAAAACCAATTTTCAAATCATTATATGTCCCATTTAAACTATCTACAATAACTTTTGTATGACCAATTATCGGCATGAAATTTGTATCGCCTTCCCAACGCGGAACAATATGTTGATGTAAATGATCAACAATTCCAGCTCCTCCTATCTTTCCAATGTTCATTCCAATATTAAAACCCTGTGGATTTAACACATTTTTCATAACCTTAATCGATAAATCCGTCAATTCAGCAATTTCATTTTTTTCAATCTCTTTTAATGAACCATAATCTGAAATATGTCTGTTTGGAACCACCATTAAATGGCCATTATTGTATGGATAAGCATTCATTATTACAAAAGAATGCTTGCTTCTAATTAAGATCAAATTCTTTTTATCATCATTTTGCTCAATTCTCTTACAGAATACACATCCATTTTCTTTTTTCCTTTTTACGTATTCCATACGCCAAGGAGACCACAACAATTTAATTTTATTTTTCATAATTATAATGAAAATTTTTACAGAAGTTTATTTATTACCTTCTTCTCTTTCTTTTTGATAATTTTCAATTATTTTATCTTGAATTTCCTTAGGAACAATCTCGTAATTAGAAAATTTTCTTTTATAGTATGCACGCCCTTGTGTCAATGATCTTAAAATATTTGAATATTTATATAAATTCGCTAATGGAACAGTTGCATTAATAACTTGAAAGTGCCCATCAGAATCCATTCCCTTAACTTTTCCTCTACGAGACGAAATATCACCCATTACATCTCCCATATGTTCTTCGGGAACGGTGATCTGTATTTCGTAAATTGGTTCTAATAATACCGGATTACCATTAAGAAAAGCTTTCTTAAATGATTCTCTACCGGCAATTTGAAAGGCAATATCTTTTGAATCAACCGGATGTTGCTTTCCGTCTACAACAGCTGCTTTCACATCAATTACAATATTTCCAGAAAGAGGACCATTTTTACATGCTTGATTTATTCCTTTTTCAATTGATGGAACAAATACTCTATCGACATTTTGTCCTACCAATTTACTTTCAAATTCAATTCCCTTTCCTCTTTCATTTGGTTCTATTTGTAACTCTACTTCACCAAATTGTCCTGCACCACCACTCTGTTTTTTATGTCTATATCTTCCACTTGCTTGTTTTTTTATTGTTTCTCTATATGGAATTTTAGGTTCAATTTGCTGAATTTCAATATGAAACCTTTCCATTATTTTATTAATTGAAGCTTGAAGATGGATTTCTCCTAACCCCGAAACCAATGTCTGTTTTAATTCAGAATCTACTTCATAATGAAAAGTCGGATCCTGTTCACTTATTTGTGATAATCCGGTTCCGATCTTTTCTTCATCACCTTTTGATGCAGCAACGACCGCTACTCTTATTACCGGATTAGGAAATTCAATTTCTTTATATAAAATTGGATCTTTTTCATCAGATAAAGTATTATTAGTATGACTATCTTTCAATTTAACAGCAACACCAAAATCACCGGCATGTAACTCGCTAACTTCCTTCCTTTTTTTGCCATTTAATGTATAAAGAGTACCAAATCTTTCAGCTTGATTTGTTTTAATATTCTTTAATTCTGAACTTGGTTTTAATATTCCTGAGAACACTTTAAAATAAGAGAGATCACCTACACTGGAATCATTTGTTGTTTTATAAATAAAAATACTTGTATTTCCATTTTCTGAAATCTTTTTAGTTATTCCATCTTCATCAGAATCTTTTGTGTCTATTTTGCTCATATCTACTGGAGATGGATAATAGTCAGAAATAATTTCAATCATTCTTGATACACCAACATTGGATTCTGCAGCTGTCGCCATCAATGGAATAAATTCTTTATTAATAATTGCATTTTTTAAACCTGTCTTTATTTCATCAGCCGACAATTCACCTTTGTCAAAGTATTTTTCTAATAGTTCATCATCTGATTCTGCTACCATTTCAATCATTTGTTGACGCAGTTCATCTGTCTTTCCCTTATATTCTTCAGGAATATCTTCTTTTTTATATTTACCCTTATTATCAAATACTAACATTTTATTTGATATCAAATCTATTACTGAATTTATTCCCGGCCCTGCTTTTACAGGAAATTGCACAGGAAAAATACGATCACTAAATCGTTCCTTTGCTTTTTCAACGATTTCATCAAAATGTGTGTGCTCTTTATCTAACATATTTATTGAAATCATTGGAATTACACCGGCATCTTTTAAATAATTCCAAGAAAATTCTGTACCAACTTCAATTCCTGCATTTGCACTAATACTCAATATTCCAATGTCCGAAACATGAACAGAACTAATAACTTCTCCGGCAAAATCCATATATCCCGGAGTATCAATAATATTAAATTTAAATTCATTGGTTTCAAAATGCATTAAAGAAGATGATATTGATATTTGTTTTTCAATTTCATTTTTTGAATAATCAGAAACAGTGGTTCCTTCAGTAATTGATCCAACTCTGTTGATTATTTCTTGAGAATATAATATTGCATCGGACAAAATAGTTTTTCCACTTGCTGAATGTCCTACAATTACTATATTTCTCATTTCATTTGCTGAATAGTTTTTCATTATTTTCCTCCAATCTATGTTGTTTTTTTTCTTCTTAATAATTGCCTTGCTATCTTACCGGTAGCATTTTTAGGCAGATGATCCAAAAATGCAAATTCATCTGGAATTTGATATTGTGGTATTTTATTTTCTAAAAAAAGAACAAGTTCTTTTGAATTTATTGCTCTTTTGTTGGTTGTAACGATATTTGCTACTATTTTTTGTGTCGTTTTACTTAACTGGGCTCCAACAACAGCAACTTCTTTTATCAAATCATGTTTATGAAGCTCATTTTCAATAATTTCCGGGTAGACATCAAATCCATTTTTATTAATCCTGTTTATTTTTCTATCAACAAAATAAAAATATCCATCCATATCTTGATAACCAAGATCTCCTGATTGATACCAGCCTACTAAAATACAATTCTCAATTTTAACATTTTTTGAACAATATTTTTTTACTATATTTGTATCTCTTATACAAATTTCCCCTATTTCTTTTGATCTTAAAAATTCTTTATCTTTCATTATTGCTACAGAAATGTCATGTAATGGTATCCCAATAGAAGTTATTTTTTTTTCATTTGTATTGACTAAAATTATCGGTCCTGCTTCGATCATTCCATAACTTTTATAAATGGGTAAATTATACTTTTTTAAAAAATATTCTGTAATTTCAGGTTTCAACCTTCCGCCACCACTAATACAAAATTGAATGTGATCAGTATTTTTTAATGAATCATTATTAGTAATTTTTTCATAAAAATTAGGAGTTGCAATGAGAATTATATCTTTCCCATTAGACACATTATCAATGTTATCTAAATTATCTGCAATAATAATAGGGATTCCAGTAATAAGAGAATTATTTATGATCGATGTCATTGAAAAATAGTTTGAAAATGGAAATTGAGCATAAATTTTATAATTTTCTTTAATTAATAATGCGCTTTGAAAAGCATTAGCATTATCTATAAGTGCCTGTTGATTATAAATAACACCTTTAGGCGGACCTGTCGATCCGTCGCTATAGAAAATAACGGACGGAAAATCATTCTTAAGATCATAAGGTCCACCAAATAATGCCTGATCATTGAATCTACACAGATAATTGTTTGTAAAAGTGCTATTGTCTTCCAAAGAAATAAAGATTTTAACATTATCCAAAATATCTGTTGCAGTTATTATATCATTTTCATATTTTGTAGAAAATATCAAACATTTTGCTTCACTATCACTTAATATTTGACGAAGTGCCAATGACTTGAATTTTATATTAATTGGAATCATTATTGCCTCTAACCGCAACAATGCTAAATAGGTATAGATAAATTCACTGGAATTTTCTAACATCACAGCAACTCTCATTCCTTTATCAACTCCTGTGTTTTTTAATAAATTTGCCACCTTTAAAGAATTTTCTAATACATTTTGAAATGTAAGTTGATTTACATTTTTCTTATCATAAATGAATATTTCATTTGGATTTGCTTTTGATTGTTTGAAAAATGTCGAATATATTGTATTAATGTTTCACCTTAATAATTTTCAAGTATTTTAAAGATTATAATTTACTTATTTATTATCTAATAGTCAACTAATATTTTACAACAAAAATTAGATGGTTGGTAAAAAAATATATAAGAATTTAGAAATCCAGAGATTTAAAAATTCGTATCACTTTTCACATCTCACTTATTCACCAGCTCATAAACATCAAATAATATTCGTTCTTGATATTCCCAATTATATGTTGATTCGAAATATTTTCTGCCATTTTCACCAAATATTCTAAATTTATTTTTAAAAAAATCATCAATTACATTTACAACTTCATCTATAGAAAGTTCATCAACAATAATTCCTGATTTTGTCTCATTAATAATCTCTTTTACATATTTTAAACGAGATGCAATAAACGGTATTCCTACTGACATATATTCAAATATTTTATTCGGAAATGAAAATAAAAAGTTATCTGTATATGGTAAAACAGCCCAACCAATATCACTATTTTTTAAAACTTGATGAATTTCATGATGTGGAATTATCGACATAATTTTAAAAAAATCTTTATATTTATCAGCCAACCTTTTATAAAATAACATATCATTAGTTTCACCGGAACCTATTGCTAATAATTTTATTTTATATTTTCTTTCTCTTAATTTTTTCGTTGTTAGAATAGCCAATTCTAAATTCCTCTTTATAGAAATTTGTCCAATATAGATCATTAACAGATCATCTCCTTTGAATTTCTTGATTTCATTAATCAATATATCGTTTTCAACTTCATTAAACACATCTTCATTTGGATAATTTCGTATTTCGTAAGTATTCTCATTTATTTCAAGAAATTTTTTATATAAATCGGGAGTTACAGTTATTATTGCATCAACTTTCTTTGAATAGTGATTTTCTGCAAATTTTAAAATCGAACCAAAAATATTTTTAATAGTTTTATTTCGTTTTGAAAATAATTTATATGTTAAATAATGATTCTCATGAACATCGTAAATTATTTTTACACCAGCTTTTCTAAACTTGTTTGACATTTTTAAGAGAAATGGATCGTGAACATGCAAAATATTTGGTTTTTCACTTTCAATAACAAATTTTATGGATCGTATTATCTTAATTACACTGTTCTTTACAATTGTAATTAATTTTATTCCTTTATAATAACTATTTCCAGCTTCTTTTCCAACACCAATGATAGTTATATTTTTATATCTTTTTTTTAAACTTAATGCTTCTCGATATAATATTCTATCATCATTTGGAGAATGCATTATTGATGCATGAACAACATTTAATTCAGATTTTTTATTTTTATCTGATTTTTTTTTCATATGTTTATATAGCTTTTATTATCAAAGAAATGCCATATCTTCAAGATATGGCATTTCTTATTTTATTGACCATTTCTATTTTCCCGGACAAACTTTTTCTAAACCAGACGCAACTTTTCCTTTAAAATGTTTATCAAAATGCGCAGCAAATTCACCAGCTAATTTTTTTGCTCTCTCATCATATTTATTCTTATTCTTCCAAGTATTTTTTGGATCTAATATTTCCTCAGAAACTCCTTCGCAAGATAAAGGAATTTTTAACTTGAAATTATCTTCTTCTTTATATTCAACATTTTTCAATTCATTTGATAGAGCAGCATTCACGATTCTTCTTGTAACCATAATATCAAATCTTTTTCCTTCACCATAAGGACCGCCTGTCCAACCTGTATTAACCAAATAAACATCTGTATCGTATTTTTCAATATATTTACCAAACATTTTTGCATAATCATCGGGATTCCTTGGCATAAATGGCTCACCAAAAAATCTTGAAAATACGGTTTGTGGATCCACAATTCCAGTTTCAGTTCCTGCTAGTTTACTTGTATATCCTATTAAATACCAAAACATTGCTTGCTCAATGCTTAATTTAGCAACTGGAGGCAAAACACCATTTGCATCAGCGGTCAGAAAAATAATCGTTTTGGGAGGAGCACTTTTTGAAGATTTTTTAATATTTTTCAGGAATTCAAGTGGGTAGGACGCTCGAGAATTCTTTGTTAAGCGATCGTCAAAATAATCAAAAGTTCCATCAGGATACATCATAGCATTTTCAATAATTGCACCATGATTGCGATAATCGTCTTTATGCATAACCGCATCATAAATTTCCGGTTCCTTATTGGGATCAATATCAATCATTTTAGCAAAACAGCCATTTTCAAAATTGAAAATTCCATCATCACTCCATCCATGTTCATCATCACCTAGCAAAGCTCGGTTTTTATCACCAGATAATGTTGTTTTACCTGTTCCTGAAAGTCCCAAGAACATTGCAGAATTTCTATCTTTTCCTTCGTTTGCGCTACAATGAATTGGTAATACATTCTTATCTGGTAATAAAAAATTCATAACTGTAAACATTAATTTCTTTACACTTCCTCCATATGCAGAGCCGATTACAATGCCTCTTTTATTATCAAAATCGTGTGCAATTACCATATCCGATCTTATTCTATCAGAATATTCTTTATTTTTTAATTTATTATAAGGTAACACTATTAATTGAAATTCATCATCATTAAACACACTTTCATTTGAATTCTCTTGTTTTCTAAACATATTTAATGTAAAGAGTGCTGTAAGTGAATTATCTGCTACTGTCTTTACTTTTAATGCATATTTTGAATCTGCTCCAATTGCTCTATTAGTTACAAACAATTCATTTTTTTCTCCAAGAATCTTAATTGCATCTTCCCAGATTAACTCAAAAACATCGGGATCAAGTGGAATATTATTTGGAGAATCCCAATCAATTTTCTTTTCCGACTCAGGATTTTTTACAATATAGGTATCTTTAGGTGAGCGACCTGTCGATTCTACAGGTACCCAAGTTGCTATTGCCCCATTCTTTGAAATAAATGCATTTTTATTTCGTACACTTATTTCAATTAAATTGTTTCTTTCAACATCGGTAAATACATTCTTGTGTTTGTTTAATTGATCATTTAATGATCTCTTCATTTCATTTCCTCCTTACATGTTAAATAAATATTTTCAAATAATTTCTCAATTTTAGATAATGGTGCTGAAGAAAAGGCAATTCTCAATTTATCATCTATTGCAATCACACCAGTATTGTATTTTTTTAATAATTTTTGTCTAACTTTCTCTGCATCAACTCCTTTCAGTTTTAAACACATAAAATAACCGGAATTAAATGGTAAAGGATCGAAATATTTATTATCATATTTTGCCAACACCTTTTTAACCATTTTATATCTATTTTTTAAAATTTTATAATTCTCATTTTTCTCTTTTTCATAATTAGGATCTTCAAATGCATCCAAAAGAAAAGTTTGAGAAAGATGACATGCACTAGAGATACTTTTTCGTACAACACCAGCAGCTTTATCAGCTAAAGCAGAATATAATTTCTCGTTACCATCTTTTGTTCCAAAAGTAATAAATCCAATTCTAAATCCCCAAGCATAATCTTCTTTTGTAACTCCATCAACTTTTACAGCCAAAACATTCTTATGAATGTTAGCCAATTTAGAAAATATCGATTCTTGATAAATTCCTTTTTCATATACTAAGCCAAAATAAGCATCATCGCAAATAACAACAATTTTTTTCCCATTTTTAGCAGAATTTTTAATAACTTCGACGATCATTTCAACTTCTTTTGTTGTTGGAGTATATCCAGTTGGGTTATTTGGAAAATTAAATAATAATACCTTTTTTTCTCCATCAGAATTTAACATTTTCTCTAAATCAGTTATGTTAAATCCATCAGAAAATAATGGAAACTTCTTAATTTTTGTAGATTGTCCATTAGTAAAAATTAAATTATAATTTCCCCAAAATGGATCAGGGATAATTATTTCATCTTCAATGAACAAATATTTAAAAATTGAATGTCCGTGTGTGAGTCCACTTGTAACTACCGGTAAACTAATATTATCGAACAAACTTGGATTTTTTTTAAGGATCATTTCTTTCCATTTTTTCCTTAATTGCGGTTTTCCATAACTGGGCGCATAAGTGAAGGCATTCTTATTTTTAAGTTTCAACTTTTTAGAAATAATATCAAGTATCAACGGTGAATTATCATCATTAAAGGCGATCCCAATAGAAGCATTAATGTCACTGTCTTTTGCTTCAGCACTTTGAGCTATAATTCCATTTTTGGGAAAAAATATTTCTCTTCCCTTTTTACTTAGCATTGAGTAAACGATTGGGTTCTCATTCTTAACAATTAAATTCAGCTCTTTGGCGTTTTTATTCATTATTTTTTCAACTTTTTGTTTATTTTATTTTTTTCATTTTTACAAAAATCAAAAGATTTTTATAAGATACAATTTTAAATCCAAAATTCAATGTAAAATATACACAAATAAGTAAAATCTTTAATAAAATATTTCCAACTGAAAAGAAGTAGAAAATAAAGACGATCAATCCTCCATTTAAAAATATAATAAATATTTTTTTCCACTCATAAGGTATTTTGTACCATCTTCTCACAATAAAATACGTTAATCCAGCCATCCAAAGATAAGAAAATAGAGTGGAATATGCCGAACCAATCATTCCAAATTTTTGTATTAATATTATATTCAATATTATATTCAAAATTGCAGCTGAACCTGTAATAAATGGAAATACCCAAGTCTTCTCAGTGAAAAATATTGGTGGTTGAAAATTAATATAAAAACCTAAAAATATATATGAAGCTAAAATAACGGGAACTACCGGCTCTGCATTCCAATAATTTTCGCCGAGTAATGTGAATGAGCCGATTTTTAAAGTTATTATATTATGAATAAAAACACTTATTATCAAAAAGATACTTACCATAACGAAAGTAAACACTGTTAAGATTCGTGAGAAAAGTTCAGGTGCTTTTGGATCTTTATCTTTGCTAAGGAAAAATGGTTGCCATGCATATTTAAAAGCCGTTACAATTACAAGCATAAAAATTCCAAGTTTATATCCGGAAGAAAAAATTCCTTGAGTAGCTGTATCAGTATAAATTTCTAACATATTTCTACCAATTAATTCTAAAATCATAATTGCAATGCCACTAAAAATAAAAGGTGTTCCAAACCGCATCATTTTTTTCCATAATTTTGTAGAAATATTGAATGTTAAATTTTTAATGGCAAGTGGAATTAATACTAAAAAACTAAATGATGATGCTATAATATTGCTAATGAAAGCTGCCTCAATTCCCCATTTTAAAAAGCCGATTAAGATGATATTTGAAATAAAATTTATAGAGACATTGGTAACCATAATTGTCATAAAAACTACTGGCCTATTTTTCATTCGCAAATAGAGTAATGGAATTGCTATAAATGTGTCTAAAAATAAAATTACTGATGCATATTTAATAAACAAACCATAACCATTAAGACCGGGAAGAACTGATGCAATGGAATCAGAAAAAATAAAAATAATAGTTGAAAAAACGGCACCTGTAATAATTAATGAGGTAATTGCAGTACTAAAAACAGAACTTTTACTAAATATATTATCCTTTTTTGAAAAAAATCTTAGAAAGGCTGAATCAATTCCATAACGATAAATAACATTCATAAAAGCAATATCTGTAAATACCAAAACAATAATTCCATATTTTTCCGTTGCTTTAAAAACATTAGTATAAAATGGTGTTAATAAAAATGGGATCAATCGAGTTAATACATAACCAAGCCCATAAATAATTGTATGTTTCCCAAGTTGTTTCATTCCATGACTCAAATTGATTTCTTCCTATTTTAAATCAATTGTAAATGTATCCCTGAAAATTCCATTGGCCCCAAAGGATTCTTTAAAACGAGCAAGTCCGAAATTCGGTTCCATATTTACAGTAAAAATACCATAATCAAGATATTTGAAATTTCGTTTAATACTATCTTCAATAATTTCTTTAAATAGTAAATTTACAGCTCTGTATTCCTGATATTTTTCATCGTGAGAAATATAAAAAGCAAGTGTTACTAAAGAATTTGCATCAAACATTACCGTCCCTGCTATCATTTTATCATTTAAATAAGCTCCATAAAGACGAATTCTATTTGGATATATTTTAACGATTTTCATCAATTCTTTTAATGAATGTGTTGGCTCGACATTATGACGGATTTTTAGATTATTTTTTAATATTTTATAAAATTTTTCATAATTGTTGCTTAAACAAACTTTTATACCTTTTTTTTCTGCTTTTCTGAATGCGGTTCGTGATGTTTGTTTGAATTTTTTAACATTTTGCTCTATTGTATTTTCCAATAATAAAGTTGATGAAATCTCTCGTTTTAAATATGAAAAGTGGTTTCTTATCAAAGCAAATTCAATATAATTTGTCATTTTTTTATTATAGATCATTGGTGGTAAAGTCAATATTATTCTATTTATTTTCTCGCTTTTAGCATATTTGATCAAACTTTTAACAATACCAAAACCTTTTCGAATTGATTGGTCATAAGGATAAACTATTCCTCCATAACTTGCACCTTTATGTGAATGCAAAATTTTCATACCGGATTCGTAATATTCTACTGCAGGAAATACACCAACTATTTTGCCTCTATTTTCAAATAATAATGAATGATCAACAAATCTATCTTTGGGATGATAATTGATAAATTTTCTTTCGTGGAATATTGTACCATTATTTGATTTTTTTACAAATTCATCCCATTCGATTTTTTTCTTCTTATCATATTTAATAATTTTAATCATTTTACATCTTCTCTTTTTTGAATTTTTTTCCAAATTCTAATATTCTCAATTAATTCCTCTTTTGACTTTACAAAATGTACTTTAGTTGGTAAAGATTCAAGGAAGTATTTTCCGTATTGTTTAAAACTCAATCTATTATCTAAAAATAAAGCAATTCCTTTATCATTTTTAGAACGGATCAATCTTCCAAATCCCTGTTTAAATTTTATTATAGCTTCCGGTACGGAATAATGCATAAATGGATTTTTTCCTTCCTTTTGAAATTTTTCTGAAATCGCTTGGACGATTGGCTCATTTGGAACTGCAAAAGGTAATTTCAACATTGCTAACATTTCTAAAGAATTGCCTGGAATATCTACTCCCTCCCAGAATGATTCTGTGCCAATTAAAGTTGCAAATCTTAAATCTTTAAATCTCTTTAATAATGCACTCCTTGATGCGGAACCAATTTGATAAATTAATGGTATTTTTGAATTTCTGTATTGATTTTTCATGTTGTCAATTAAATTAACTATAGAATAATACGAAGTAGTTAAAACAAGTGTTCCGAATTTAAATTCTTTGTTTATTGCAGAAATTAACTCAGAAACTTTTTCGTCGTGTCGTTTATTTCCTGGCTTACCTAAATAAGTAACAACCCATATTGAACTTTGATTTTCATAGTCAAACGGTGATTGAAATAATTTTGTTAATAATCTTTCATTTTCCACCATATCAAATCCAGTGGTCTTTAAAAAATATTTGAATCTATTTGCTACTGCCATTGTCGCTGATGTAGCTATAACCGAATATTTATCTTTCAATATTTTATTGTAAATTTCTTCATTTACTTCTACCGGTGATGCTTTTATTCTAATATTTAAACTTTTAATGTCTTTAGGTATCTCATACCAATAGACCCAGTTAGCTTCCTTTGGTTCAAGTATAAATTTTACATTGTCAACCACTTCAAACAGTTCCATAATCTGTGTTGTCAATTTTTCATATTCACCTTTTAATGCTTCTTGTTCGTCAATAGTAAGGTTTTTTAATTCAACTAATAAAGTATCAAATTCCTTTTTAATTTTATTAATATTCGATAAATAATTTTCGTAAGATTCCAATTCTTGGAAAGGGTCTTGATTGGGTTTATAACGCTTTTTTAAAAGATATTTTTGATCAACAGGCCTAATACTTAAATTTATATAATTCAAAAATTCTTTATAAAATTCTGTGTTTATTTTTAATGTTTTTACAATAAGATCTTCAATTTTTGATAATCTGTTAATTATAATTTTTTCATCATCTTTTTTCCATTCTGTCCTCTTTCCTACAATTCTTGAAATATCAACTAATGAACCAAAATTTTCACGACCACTTTTATAGAATTTTTCTAATATTTGCGATACAGCCCAGGGTGCGGTTTCTTTTGCAAAATATTGATATGCACTTTTTGCAAGATTATGTGCCTCATCAATTATTAAAATTGGTGACTTTGGAAAGATGCTTTTTTCGTTTGAAGCATTACTTAACAACAATGAGTGATTTATAATTATCAAATTTGCATAATAACTTAATTTTCTGATTCTGCCTAAAAAACATCCATTATGATCTGTACATCTTTTCGTTGTGCAATATCCGGGTTCACTGCAAACCATACTCCATAATTTACTATTGAATTTTTTCCTAAAACCGCTATTTTCTTCAATATCACCTGTATTTGTCTCTTTCAACCAAACTATTAATGGTAAAACATTTATTCTATCATCAAAATGAACCAAATCATCCAAATTCGCTAAAAGATAATTCCACTTAGTTAAACATATGTAATTATTTCTTCCTTTTAAAATTATTGCATTAAAATTATCATCAATATTTTTATGTATAAATGGAATTTCTTTATTGAATAATTGATCTTGAAGATTTTTTGTCTTTGAAGATACAATTATACTATAATTATTTTTCTTATTTGTTTTTACCCATTTTATTGCCGGAATTAAGTATCCCAGAGATTTACCAACACCTGTACCTGCTTCACCAACCAGATAATTTCCTTTATTAAAGGCATCAATAACATCTTTTGAAAATTCTAATTGTCCAATTCGTAATTCATAATTAGGAAGTTTCTGTGACAAAAGCCCATTATGTCCAAAAATATCTTCAATTTCTTGACTGTTAACATTATTAAATGACATTTGATCGTTGTCATTTTCATCCGAAATTTCATTTTCATTATCAGAAAAATCACCAAATACATTTATTGGCATTTCGTGTCCGGGTTTAAACTTCTCTCTTTCCGTTCTACCAATATTTTTATAATAATCGAGAATATTATGATATAAATGATAATTCGGAATATTTACTAATGGCAAAATAATTTTCTGTATTTGCTCATAAATAGGATGGTCGTAATGCAACATAATATCTAACAACTCTAACAATAAAAAACCTGTATTTTCGGTATCGACATCTGCTCTGTGAGCATTTTCCGTCTGCAAATTGAAATGAGCCACTAATGTTTCTAATTTTCTATCATGTAAGTAATACAAAAATATTCTTGATAATTCTAATGTATCAATTATTTCGTTCTTAATTCCTTTTGGAAAATGGGGACTTAAAAATTTCAAATCAAATGAAACATTATGACCTACTAGAGGATAATCCTCTAAAAATTCCTTTACCTCTCCAGTCCTTTCAAAAAATGGTTTTTCATTTTCAACCATTTCATTTGAAATATCTGTCAACTCTTGAATAAATTTCTGAATTTCATTCTTTGGTTTACAAAAAAATGAAAGTGTTTCAACTAATTTATTATTTTTAAATTTCGAAGCTGCAAATTGGATAATATCATCATTTTTTTCATCCAAACCTGTTGTTTCAACATCAACAACTACAAATGTTTCTAATCCTGTATATTGTAAAAATTCTTTTGGAATATTCATAAATTATTAAATCCTTAAAATGCTTTGATAACATCCAATATGAGAGATGGTTTACGCCATACAACAATTTTAAATACTTTTAAAACAGATCTTTTTTCAAAAGGTATTGCTGAAACTTTTTTGGCAATATGATTTAAATCATCATCTGTTAAGCTCAATATGAAATTCTTTATTTTGTATAATCGCTCATGATTTTTTCCATCGGCTTTATGCCAATTATCACTGTATTTTTTCAGAAATTCCTTAGAAAAATTATTTTCTTTAATTGCTTCTGCCACTCTAATCCCAGCTAATCTCCCATTATTCATTCCAGATACAACTCCCCCTCCTGATAATGGATTTACAGTACGAGCTGCGTCTCCGACAAGCACAAGACCGTCGGTAACGATTTTATCTAATGTTTTTGCTAATGGAACTCCACCCGCAGTATAATTTAAAATAGAACTATTCGGATAATGCTTAGATAAAAATTTGTCCAAAAAATCCTTTGGTCTTCCGGAATTACATCGATCACCTAAAATCCCAAGCCCAATATTTGCAATATCTTTTCCCTTTGGGAAGATCCATAAGTATCCACCAGGAGAATATTTATCTCCAACATAAAATTGCATGGTATTTGGATCAATATCTATTCCTGAAACGACTGCTTGAACACATGAGCCAATATCACACATATTAAAAGCAGTTTTTAAACCCGCAAATCTACCAATTCTACTTTCAACTCCATCAGCACCAATTACAATCTTGGAATTTAATTTTACATCTTTACCTAATACATTTGCTTTCACGCCATTTACAAAACCATCATTTGAAAATGTTAAGCCATGAACATAGGATTTTGTTTTTACCGTAACTCCAGCTTGAGAAGCAAGTAAAGCAAGATCATTATCAAAAATACGACGATCTAAAATATATCCATGTTCTTTTTCTTTAAAATTTACCTTAACAGAAGTATTATCTGGAGAAATAATATTCATTTTATCAATTTTAGCCTTAATCCACCTTTTATCTATTTTAACAATATTACTTAACCCTACTTCACCAACTCCTTCACCACATCTAACTGGTGCACCAATTTCTCTGTCTTTTTCAAGCATCAATACAGATGCACCATCTTTTGCAGAATTCCAAGCTGCCATACTACCTGCCGGTCCTCCACCAACAACAATTACATCCCAATTACTCTTCATCTTCTACCTCCAAAACACCTAATGGACAGATATCAACACATAAATTACAAGCAATACATTTCTCATTATTAATTTTCAATTTAGCTTCAAATAATTCAATACAATCCACTGGACAAACCGATACACAAGTACCACAGAAATCACATAAATTCTCATTAATATTTATCATTTTTACACCTAATCATTTTTAACTGAAAATGTCGGATAGTTCAAATCAAATCTATTTTTATAATACCATCTACTCAGAAAAAATATTATCGTAACCAATCCCAAATACCATACATGAAAAACAACTACCACCATAGAAAGGAACAATACCCCAAAGCGTATAGCCCTTAATGTTTCTTTTACAGTCCCTTTATAATATGCAAATGCAAATAGTGATATTGCCATTCCAGAAGGAATTATAATCTTTAAATCCATATTTATAATACCAACAAAAAAAGTCATAATCATTAATATTAATGCAAATAATTGTGTTATTTTTATACCATGTTCTACAACCATAGTTTTCTTATTATCAAGTTCATCACCTTTCTCATCCGGAATTGTCGTCAATAGATAGACAGCGGCAAATCCTAAAAGATATGGTAAAAAATTCAATAATATTTGAACAGAAAATTCTTGAAAAGAATGAATAATCGACCATCCCATTAACATACTTAATAATCCACCCATCATGTTTGATAAAATACCTAATAATGGTTTGCCTTTCCAGTTAAATGGTTCGTAATCATAAAGAATTCCCCAAAAAAGTAATTGTAATAATCCACAAAATAAAAAAAGCATGTTACACAGAGAGCCAATAAAAAATATTATTAATAAAATTATCATCTCCCATTTTGCAAAATTATATGAGATATGATCATCTGCAATTAGAAATAATTTTTTATTTATTTTATCTGTTTTTACATCAACTAATTGATTCATTATAAACAATGCTCCCATTAACATTGTAAATAACATAAGAAAATAAATTAACTTAAAATTGGGTAAAAATGATATTGAATTATTTTCATAATTAGTTGCAATTATCACTCCTAATAAATACATTGTCCAGATCGGAAAAAATAGTGTTGGCCTCAATACAAAAATATAATCAAAAATTTTTAATATTTTATTTTTCATAATTTCTCAATTCATTTTAAATTATTAATAACTACAATACCCAAAATCGTTCCACTTATGTCAAAAACAATATCTTTCCAACTAAACAATGGATTGTTCTTTCGTCTAACATCAAATATTTCTTTAACTAATCCACTTGTTAAACTTATACTTACACTCCATTTTTTACATTTAACTTCATCATCATAAATAAAACTATTCAATTGATAATATGAATCCATCGTAATAATAAAACTTGTACTAAAATGCTGCCACTTATCAAAAGATAACCATTTATCTTCCGGTTGAATAACTGAAAATTTGTGCGGAATTTTGATTTGAGAATTTGCAAAAAGGAAATTATTTCCACAAAGTAGAATCAAAATTATTAACAATATTCTTTTCATTTATTTATAGCGCTCATTTTGTAAAATTTCACAATTATTTTGTTCGTTTTTGTTAGTGTTCATTCATTGCTAACATTCAATTTATATAATTCCAATTGATTTTAAAAATACAAGTGTAATTAATACAGGTGCAATAAATCGAATAAAAATAAACCATACATTACCGATTGATAATTTTTTTGCAGGAACTTTTTTCCCAAGAAATGCAAAAAAAATATTTGATTTAAACCATTCATTTGAACCAGATTCTAGGGCATCTAATGATTTTTTATAACCATATTTCCAACCAATAAAAATAGCAATTAACAATCCTCCACCGGGTAAAAGTATGTTTGCTGATAGAAAATCCATAATATCAAAAAAGCTCTTTTGAAAAATTTGATAATCTTTTAATAATCCAAAAGACATTGCCGAAGGAATTCCAATTAAAAATGTTATAAAAGCACTTATAATCACGACCCTATGTCTGGAATAGTTTTTGTTATCAACAAAGTATGAAGTAATTACTTCTAATAGAGAGACAGCAGATGTCAAAGCAGCAATGGAAAGAAGTAAAAAGAATAATATTCCAAAAATATTTCCACCAGGCATTTTATTGAATACAGTTGGTAAAATATTAAATATTAATCCGGGGCCATCGGCTGGATTAAATCCCATCGAAAATACAGATGTAAATATTGCAATTCCAGCAACAATTGCAATAAAAGTATCCAAAAAGACAACCCACAAAGCACTAGTTAAAATATTATCATCTTTACTAAAGTAACTTCCATAAGTTATAATCGCCCCCATTCCCAAACTCAAAGTAAAAAATGCATGCCCAAGAGCAATCAAAATCACCTTCCCATTTATACTTCCCCAATTTGGTTTAAATAAAAAAGCTAATCCTGCAGAACCTCCCTTTAAAGAACTTCCCCAAACTGCAAGAAATATTAAAATTATTAATAAAATAGGCATTAATAATTTGGAATATTTTTCAATACCTTTTCTGACACCTGAAAAAACAACATAAACACTTAATGCTACAAAAATTAATTGCCAAGAAATTATCCAAAATGTACTAGAAGTTTGATTTCCAAAATAATTTGATGCTAATTCTACGGTAGTAAAATCATTAAATGTACCTTTTAATCCTTCAAAAAAATATCCTATCGACCAACCGGCAACAACATTATAATATGAAAGAATGACAAATGCAGTAAAAATCCCCATATATCCCACAATTGACCAAAATGGACTATTGTTAGATAATTTTTTATATGCTCCGACAACATTTAATTGAGATTTACGTCCTATAATTAATTCGGAAATAAAAATCGGAATACCTATCAACAAAATACTGATCAAATAAACTACGATAAATGCCGCTCCACCATTTTCCCCTGCAATATATGGAAATTTCCAGATATTACCAAGTCCAACTGCACTTCCTGCTGCAGCTAAAATAAATCCAAAGCTAGATCCCCAATTTTCTCTTTTTCCTTTCATATATTCCTCAAAATCTAATTGTTAAAAATAAATTGTAATTTTTCTTATCTCCATAGAATACAATATCTCCCTTTGGAAATCCACTTAAATGGGCATCTACAAATGCATCAACAATTCCATAAATATATCCACTTACAGAATACCAAATATATTTGTTTCTTGAATCCTCATAATATTGTTTGTTTGGATCTTCTAAATGTAAATCTTGATAATGAAATGATTTGTAAATCCAATAGCCGTCAATTCCCATTAATAAAGCCGCCTTTAACCATTTTTCATTATAGATTTGACCTGCACTGGGACATAAGGCAGCAAATGTAACAGCAACTTTTGGATTTTTATAATCAGTGGAATCAATTTGAGACACACCCTTTGAAGTCATAAATAATGTTATTATTATTATAAAAAATATTACTTTTATCATTTTCATCTATTTTAATGCCTTAATGGTACAAATCTAACATCAGTTATTTTTCTTGAGATCCATTTTTTATTCTTTTTTTCAAAAATTAATAACTCTTGAAATATCTTTCCAACCGGTAAAATTAATTTTCCATCTGGTTTTAATTGTGTAAATAACTTATTTGGAACTTTATTCGGTGCTGCTGATAACATTATTACATCGTAAGGAGTGTTTTTAGAGAAACCGTTATATCCATTCGCATTATTAATAGAAACATTTTTTATTTCCAATTCTTTTATTGTAGCAATACTTCTTTCAATTAATCTTTTTTCTATCTCAATTCCTGTTACATTTTCAACCAAAAGTGATAATAATGCACAAACATAACCAGAACCCGAACCAATCTCCAAAACATTAAATTGTGAATTTAAATCAAGTTCTTCAAACATCAGTGCAATAATATATGGCTGAGATATTGTTTGGCCATAACCAATAAATTGCGGTCCGTCCCAATAAGCATTTTGGCGGTTTTCTTTTGGAATAAATATATGTCTTGGAATGGTTAAAAATGCCTCTAAAACATTTTTATCTTTTATACCATAATTCTTAAGTTGTCCCTCAACCATTGCTTTTCTTTCAGCAAATTTACCATAAGATATATATTTATTAATATTTGTATGACGCAATATTATTACTTTTATTTTTTAAATATTTGCTTTGAAAATGGGAAAATATTTGTTCATTTTAAATTATTAATTACCTCTATTTCTATTTTTTATATGTTTTCTTTTTTTTGCTTCTTGGCTTGTCAATTTTTACTATTCGTCCATCAGCGATTTTAAATAAAATTTTAATAATTTTATATTTTGAAAAAGATTTAGCAGACGAAATGATAATTGTTTTATTATTTTCTTTGATCATATTTTTTATATGATAATTAAATTTTGTAATAAATTTATCGTCAATTTTTAAATATGGCTCATCTAATAATATTAATTCATTGTTCTCTAAAAGAATTTTTAATAATTCTATTTTTCTAAAAACTCCGAAGGATAATTTTCTTCGACTAATATTTGCGTATTCTTTTAAATCATATTTTTCAAGTATAGACATAGCTTCAGAATAAGCATTTACAGATGATACTTTTTGTGCCTTTAATATATCAATTAAATATTGTAAAACATTTTTTCTTTTCCAAAAAGGACTTTTTTCCTTTAAATAACTTATTTTCTTTTTTGCTAAAGATCTTGAATATTCATTTTTTTTACTTGATTTGCTCTTAAAAATTATTTTTCCCGAATCTTGTTTTCTTTCGTGAGCAATAACATCCATCAATAAAGTTTTACCGGAATCATTTTCTCCTTGGATTTGATAAATTACTCCAGGATATATAGTCAATGAATATATTTCTATTTTTTTGTTTTTTCTCTTTAATTTTATATTTTGTAAATCTATAAGTGGTTCACTCATATGAATCCTCTCTTTTGTTGTAAATTATATATCTTCCCATTTTTCAAATAACATGTTAAGTTATTAATTATTTTTTAATATCTCAACTAAAATAATTTTTTATTTTGAATAAAACAGCTTTGTAAATTCAACATTTCACTTAGT